>NZ_JACJQX010000015.1:0-140699 GCF_014696895.1 Chroococcidiopsis sp. [FACHB-1243]
GGTATCATCAATCGTTAACATTTATTATTTCTATTCAGCTCAAAAGTTATCACATTTTGGGCTGCTTTTTTATGGCGATTTCTTAACATTCAACACTTCTGGAGCTATTGTAGATACTAAGATATAAGGACGCTGTAGCGTTTAGCATGACTATGAAATCTCATGTTTAAAAGTTATAGAAAAGTTAATGCGATCGCTAGTTATATAACTATCCTCGAATTGCATCAAAAAACGTATTTTTTGCTTTTTCTATCCCGATTGTCTTGACTCGATTTATTTAGCTATGAAATACCTGAACTTATCCGTATTGATTAATGCAAACTTATAGAAGAACATGTTAGAGGATTTTAAAGCTGATAGGAATCAATTAAAATGTAAAAACTTGTCCAAAACGACCTTATAAAACAGGTTTTTATAAATCTTTGGACGTTAAGGCATAAAAATTTGCGCTCGTTGTTAATTGTTTAACTCCCGCGGCTACTCATAAAATTATTTTTTTGAAATAAAGTTTGCGATTGAGTTCTCCAGAGGAAAACAGTGAATTATCTTATGAAGAAAGCATTAATTTTTGGAGTATCAGGTCAAGATGGGTCATATCTAGCTCAGTTGTTAATCGATAAGGGTTATGCTGTTTGTGGAACCTCACGAGACGCACAAATTTCTTCTTTTCAAAATTTACTACGACTGGGAATCCGCGAACAATTAAAATTAGAGTCCGTTGCCCTTAACGACTTTCGTAGTGTTTTACAAATTTTGAATAAATTTCAGCCAGATGAAGTATACAATTTATCAGGACAAAGTTCAGTCAGCCTCTCTTTCGATCAACCAGTTGAAACCTTTGAAAGCATCTCACTTGGTACTTTAAATGTACTAGAAGCCCTACGCTTTATCGATCGCCCCATTAAGTTTTATAATGCTGCGTCGAGTGAGTGTTTTGGAGATACTGAAGGCAAAGCAGCAGATGAAACTATGCCATTCCGTCCTAAAAGCCCTTATGCCGTAGCTAAAGCATCCGCTTTTTGGCAAGTTGCTAACTACCGCAAAGCCTACGATTTGTTTGCTTGTTCTGGTATTCTATTCAACCACGAATCTCCTTTGCGACCGGAGAGATTCGTCACTCAAAAGATTGTATCCGCAGCTAACCGAATTGCTAAAGGTAGTAAGGAAAAGCTTTATTTAGGCGATATTTCTATTCAGCGTGACTGGGGATGGGCTCCAGAGTACGTTAAAGCAATGTGGCTAATGCTACAACAAGGGCAGCCAGATGATTACGTCATTGCAACCGGAGAAAGTTGCAAATTAGAAGATTTTGTAGCAGCAGTCTTTGCCTGTGTAGGTTTAGACTGGCGCGATCGTGTTGTAATAGATACAAGTTTATTCAGACCAACAGAAATTGCTGTAAGCAAAGGTAATCCCGCTAAAGCCAGAAAAAAGCTGGGATGGCAAGCGCATTATAAACTCAACGATAATGCTGTTGTACAAATGATGATTCAAGCACAAGCTGAGCTTGCGAATGGTAGTAGAACAGCAGTCTACAATAAGGAAAGAGATAAATATTTAGGTCTAGCTACAACTTTTTAGAATGACTTTCAGCATTACTGGCTGGAAAGCTTAGCAAAATTACGAAATAATTCCGAACATGGCGATCGCAGTTTTCAATAAAGCTTAACTAAAACCGATCGAAACGACAAGGACTGAACTTTTCTGACTTTTTCTATATCGCTTGCTTTCGTAATTTGCAGTAGCATCTCAAAAGAAAGTTTTCTATATTCATTGACAACTGTATTTTTCTTAATTAAGTAAAAGTAGCAAAGATTTAGAATCCGCTATGAGCATAACTATTTCTTATTCTTACTGGTACAAGCTATATTTTAAGTTTAAACGAAGGCTAGGTGAGTATACCGACCTTGGATTCAAAAATCCTCAATGGTTACTCATGTTTATTTTTGGGCGTATACATATTATTCGCTCGCTAGTGATTTTATTAGCTAGTAAACCAGAATTTATTATTTCTACTACAGACTCTTCCTTCTTTGCAGAACTTGATGTTGACTCCGTTGTGGAAGATTTAAGACGAGATGGGGCTAGTTTAGGAATTCATTTGCCAAATCATGCATTAAATGAAATTTTAAACTTTACTAATCACACCTATTATTTTGCTAATGGTGAGTTTGAATTTCCTTTTACTCTCAACAATAAAGAAGAACAAGAAGCTAAATATGGAAAGCCATTCTTATTTGGCTATCATCATAAGCCTTACCTCTCTTGTGCAACCATTAAAAACTTAGGAGATGACCCTAAGTTACGGCAAATTGCTGCGAAATATTTAGTTGGCGAACCTATTCTTAAAAGTATCATGCTCTGGTGGAGTTTTGCTACTCCCGTAGAACAAACAGATGAGCGCTTGCGATTTGCTCAAGGATTATTTCATTACGATCTAGATGATTATCGCTGCTTACAATTTCTGTTTTATCTAACAGATGTAGATCTATACAGCGGTTCCCATGCTTATGTGAAAGGTAGTCATAATAAGAAAAAGCTACAATATCAGTTGTCCATAGATAGAGATAAATCTGAACGAGAGTTAATTAATTATTACGGTAGTGAGAGAATTGTCAATATTTGTGGAGAAGCGGGGTCGGGATTTGCTGAAGATCAGTTTTGTTTTCACCGAGCAAATATTCCTACCGAGAAAGATAGACTCATCCTTCAAATCAAATTTGTTCTAAACAATTACAGGTTTTCCTGAAGCTTTAGTTTTGTTGGAAAAAAGGGTAAAGAGCTAGGTTCCAATACTTCTTTTCAACATAAATTCAGGGCAAAACTGCATCTCTAGAGATAGATTTTGACGTATGAGAATCGCCTGAAAGTTTATTTTTAGAAAAATTTTATAACTACTAATTCACTTAGAAAATAATCCCAGAGTATTGTCAAGTTTTCTGGAGCAATCTCTGGGATATTGTTGTACTTGTTCTAATTGATTTTACTTTAATATTAATTGATTTGAGTTTACCATTAATGATTCTGTTTATTTTTCATAAAAATACCTGCTTAAAAGTAAAAAATTTTACAAAGTATTCTACCTGTAAAACTAGTTTTTCTAAAAATGTAGCTTAGTGATAGCGATAAAATCGAGCAAATTTTAAAATATTAAAAACTGGAGTGATATGAGATCGAAAACAGCTTTTAAGCTTGTAATATTCTGTGGTCTTGTTACCCTGATATTGACATTATCCACATATAAAAGTGCCTCTATCACTACTTTCTATGTCGATGCAAAATCAGGCAATGATTTATTAGGAAATGGCTCGATGGCAAGACCCTGGAAAACACTTCAGAAAGCTGCTGAATCGATGGGGACAGATGATACGTGCATTATTAGGCAAGGCGTGTATAGAGAAACAGTCATACCGAAAGACGGACAAACCTTTGTGGCTGCGCCTGGAGAGCGGGTTGTAGTGACAGGCACAGATCTTGTCAGCAATTGGTTTCGTCATTCAGATAATGTCTTCCGTACTTCACTGCCCAAAAAGGTCTATGCCGTATTTGTTCAAGGCAACTATCTTTCTCTTGCTCGATATCCTAATGTAGGTAACGATTACCTCGATTCGAGAACATGGGGCGCTACACGAGTCAATAATAATGGTAGAGGAAGGGCAAACGTCCAGTTTCTAAACGGCATGAACGTATTTAGCGACTTTTGGAATGGAGGTTACTTCTTCGGACTTAATGGAGATAACTTCTATGCCCCCAACATAGGTAAGATTGCTTCTTCTAGTGGCAACAAACTTGCTCTAACAGAAATTACCGAGACGATCTCTAACCCTGCGTGGCATGAATTTGAGGGCAGCGGTAGAGGCTTTATCATCAACCACTTAAATGCACTTGATGCGCCAGGTGAATGGTATTGGGGAAATTCAACCCTTTACATCTATCCACCAAATAAAGAGATGCTGACATCAAAGCTTGTTGAAGCTCAAGTAAGACTGTGGGGATTCGATCTGAGTCAGCGCAAAAATGTGACAATCAAAGGCATCGTCTTTCGAGGTGCTTCCGTGCGGATGGAGAATGCAGTCAACTGCACGATCGATCGCTCGATCTTTCGCTACCATTCTCCCTTTCAAGCAAATTACAACGGTCACAGCTATGTGGCATTTCCAGGAATTTCTGTCTCGGGTTCCGATAATACCGTTAAGAATTCGTATATCGGACACGGATGGGGTGCGGGAATCTCAATATCAGGCGATCGCACAACCATTGAGAATAATTTTGTCGAGGACTTAGCTTGGAGCAGCCAGGGCGCTCCAATTGTTGTCAGTGGCAATGACAATAAGATCTTTAGAAATACGGTACGAAAGAGTTCTGGTACGGGGATTCACGCCGGAAGCATACGTCGTCCCCAGATCTTGTATAACTCCATCTCCGACACGGGGCGGCTACTGCTTGACAGCGGACAAACGGGAATTTATATTTGCAATTTCTGCGATCGCCCGACAGATAAGAGAACTCTTGAGGGTGGTGTCATTGCATACAATTACATTGGCTTAGTCAACACTTCTTTTGTTGACAATGGAAAAGGTATGGCAATTTATCTAGATGATGGAACGCATGGTGCATACATCCATCACAATGTTACTAATACTGGTGGGCGAATTAATTGGGCAATTTTCATTCACTATAACGGTCACGCTATCAAGGACGTTTTTGTAGATAACAATACCCTCTGGGGTTATGACGATAAGGCTGTCTTTTTCGCCGGAAACTGGAACGGTAAGGGTGGTGGCACGAAGAATAGCCGGATATCGAACAATATTGCACAGTTGCCAGGAACGACGTATTACGACAAGAGTGGTGGTGCTGCAATCTCGAATAATCGGGAAGGGGTTGTATCTTCGGAATTTGTAAATCCGAGAACAGGGGACTTTCGCCTGCGCAGTCATTCTCCTTCGATTGACGCTGCGGTTCCCTTGTTAGGCATAAACATGCCTATACCTGATGGAAAGCCAGATGTGGGGGCATATGAATATGGTGCTGTTGGGTTGGTTGCAGGTTCTTCTATTCAAGGCGATCCACAAGACACTTTTCTAGAAAGATGACTCTCCATACATAGCTACTCTCACCAGCATACGATCGCTTTTCGTAAAATGTCTCGGCGACTCGGCGATCGCAGTCAAAACCGATCTCGAATTGCCGAGAGTAATTCGTTTAAGTTTATAGGTTTAGTAAAATAACCGTCAGCTCCTTGTTGTAAAGCACGGCGACGAGTTGCCATGTCTGCCTCAAATGAAAGAAACCAAAACGGTATACTAGCTGTAGATGGTTCGCTACGCAATATTCTTAAAACTTCGTATCCACTTAGTCTCGGTAGATTGAGTTCGCAAATAATTAAGTCTGGCTGTTGTTCTCTAGCTATTTGTAAACCTGTTCGAGCATTATTTGCAGTCAGAACTTGAAAATTATTCAAGGTAAGAAAATCGTCAATTAATAGTAGAGAATATTCATCATAATCAATTACTAAAATCTCCATTACGGCTCTTTTGAATATGAGGTGACAAAGACAAAAAGCACATCCTACAAATACGCAACAAAAACTGTTACGGAAAACTTGCTGTTAATAAAGATAAATTTTGCTTTCCTCAACTAGCGCGGTGGAGATTTACCTAACGAGCTACGTCAGATAGCGAGGAAGTAGCTATGAGAGTAAAAGCAAAATTAGCAAGTCTAAATGTGTAAATTTTACACATTTAGGCTGTTGGCTGACCTAGATTAATTTAGTTGAAGCAGAAACAATCTAGTTAAATTCATCTTTGAGCCACTTTTGAAAACGCTGGCGTTCTCGCTATGATTTAGCTATTCTCAATGTCTACCCAATATAAATAATGGTTTCGGAGGTGCGCTGCATTAGCAATCGTTCTCTTGTTGAGAGCGATCGAAAAATATAAAGGTTGTTGAAATTACTACAAAGTAGCAATATTATTTATAGTTAACAGACAGTTTTTCATACAAAAATACTACTAGCTTTAACTATGCAGAGTCTATTTACTACTGTCTAGAAGGAAAAGTTCAGGGATATTATAGTAGTTGAAGAGTAGTCTTGCCAAGCTAGTCGTAAATTGATAGAATATAAATTATTAAAGTTTTGTCGGTTTTATTTTAATAATAATAGTTTATAAAAAATTCAGTTGTGATTCAACGATAAACTATTTTTTGTAAGTTAATAGGTAGATAAATCGAAAACTTAAAAGAGGTTCGGAGCTTGTAAGAAAGCTCGACATCTAGTCTGTTAGAGAAGACACTTAGAGTGCACTATACCGGACAAAGAGAATAGAATCTACGTGCTGAGTTCAAGCGAGCGCACTCTAATGAAAATAGATAACAACATATATTTAAATTGTGCAGCGATCGCTACTCAGAATTGACGAAAGCTTCACAATAAAGTCATTTTGCTAAGTCTGAAGATAGCAAAGTAGTAATCGCGGAAAGATTAGCGCAACAGATGATAAATCAACACCGCTTTTGGGCAATAGTTTTCATAGCCTTTATCGATACCTCACTATGCAAAATTCTGAATTCAACTTGGATGTAAGAGTTTTAGATAGCTATTCTAGTCCCTCTCTTCTGAAGCACGGGCAAATAGAGAGTATAAGTCCCAACTATGAGGTTAAACTTCGGCAGGGACAGCTTTTAGTAAAGCTTGCTTCCAGTCAAGATCGTAGTAGTCTACTTTCATCTCGGGATCGACAGTTTTTGACTGAGTGGCTGCAATATTGTCCCGCGCGTTTAGTTCGCATAGATCCAGCTTTAGGTGCGATCGCGATCCAACTTTGGGCAGATGTCTGCAAGCAAACAGAAAAGGTGACTTTTTTACGAATTCCTCCCGCACAGGGACTTCGCAAACATCAATATCGGTTTAACTGGTGGGTAAAACGAATAGTCGAGCGCATTATTGCTATTGTATTATTAGTAACTCTTAGCCCAGTTTTTTTAGGGCTTTCCCTACTCATTTATTTTGACTCACCAGGGCGAATTTTTTCCTATCAATGGTGTGTTGGAGAAAGGGGCAAGCTGTTTCAGATGATTAAATTCCGTACAACGGCTCCAAATTTGACAACGCAACACCATCAAACCACAGACGATCGGCAAGATCCAGATAAGTGTAATGATTTGCATGTTACAAGACTAGGTTGTTGGATGCGTAAATATAGCTTGAATAAGCTGCCACAACTACTAAATGTGGTACGAGGCGACATGAGCTTTGTAGGTTCATCAGCTTACGGTTTAAATGATGCTATAAGGCTTGCTCCTGATAGCCAGAGGCAACTGAATGCACTGCCAGGGATAATCGCCCTTTCCCATCTGAATTTTAGCTTATGGACGAAAAATAAGGAATAAAAGATAGTGGCAGAGAATTGGTTGAGGAGCTATTTGGTATGTTATTACTCCTTCAAACGAATTGAGTATTATCTAGCAAAGCGAATTGCCCAAGCTAAAGCAATATATCCCGGTTAAGAATAACAAAATCTTGAAGAATCTCTAACTTCCTTAAAAAGGGATAGGGATTTAGTCTTAACCAGAAGGTGTTGCAACCTAAAGATGTAGAACAGAAAATTATATTTTCGAGGAAGGTACATTAGGGATGAAACCCTTACAAGTAGCTGCTCTAAAACAGTTTCTGGTGAACAACCATTTTGCCTACAGCGAGTATAATGAAGATGCAGGTGCAGTCGTTTATACCTTCACTATCGATGTTTGGACAATGACGGTAGCTTACGGCGATGAATGTTATTACTGCCTCTATAACAATTTCACTGAAGAGTCATTTTGCGAAGAGTTCGATAATGTATCCCTAGTTATGCGCGTGTACGACATGCTAAGTTTTTTGAAAGAAAATTTTCGACTTATACCTAGATAAGTGATAATAGATGATAATTCAAGGAGCTACATTATTTATGTCTATAAAGCGACTTATTGCCAATTAGATAATAATAGCTCCTAGTTGTATCGATCTCGAGAGTGTTGTATAAGTTAGATTTTTGTTGTAATTGCCGATCGACGAATAGTATGAGTTGATGCATGTCAGCAAATCAAAGCGTTCGGATATTTAAGAAAACTCATATCAGCACAACCTACCAGCATGTAATAGATATTTACTTATAAAATCTAATGAACACTCTAGTTCTCAGTACTTTCGATCTCAATGGTGGAGCTGCTCGCGCTGCTTATCGCTTACATTTAGGTTTGCAAAGTGGTGGACTGAACTCTAAAATGATGGTGCAGTATAAGTCTAGTAATGATAAAACAGTTCTCGAACCTTCAAATAAGTTTGGGAAGTGGGTTAACAGATTGAGACCGAATCTCGATGGGCTACCATTGCAATTTTACCCCAAGCGTAACTGCAACATCTTTTCTTGTCAGTGGCTTCCAGACGCGCTCGAATCAAAATTAAAGCACCTCTGCCTTGACGTAATTAATCTTCATTGGAATTGTGGAGGCTATTTAAGTATTGAGAGCCTTGCTAAATTCAAGATACCTTTAGTCTGGACTATCCACGATATGTGGGCGTTTACTGGAGGTTGTCATTATAGTCAAGGCTGCGATCGCTATACTAGTTCTTGTGGATCTTGCTTCCAACTTCACAGCAATAATCCGCACGATCTCTCTCATTGGATATGGCAACGTAAAGCAAAAGCATGGAAAGAATTAGACTTAACCATTGTTGCTCCCAGTATTTGGTTAGCTAAATGTGCTAAATCAAGCTCTTTGTTTAAAGATCTGCGAATAGAGGTAATTCCTAATAGCTTAGATACTCAAAAGTACAAACCAGTAGAGCGAGGCGTAGTACGAGAAATACTCAACCTGCCACAAGATAAGCAACTTATTCTCTTTGGTGCGGTAGAATCGACTAGCGAACCTAGAAAGGGTTTTCATCTACTTCAAGCTGCTCTACAAAAACTGAGTCAATCTGGATGGCAAGATACAGTAGAGCTAGTTGTTTTTGGTTCTTCTCAACCTGAAAATTCAGTTGAATTGGGTTTCAAGTCTCACTACTTAGGAAGTTTTAGTGATGACCTTTCACTCGCATTAATTTATGCAGCAGCAGATGTTTTTGTGGCTCCATCAATTCAAGACAACTTACCAAATACTATAATGGAAGCAATTGCCTGTGGTACTCCATGCGTAGCTTTTAATATTGGTGGTATGCCCGATCTGATCGATCACCAAAAAAACGGTTACTTAGCTCAAAAATTGGAAGTCGAAAGTTTAGCTCGGGGTATTTCTTGGATACTAGAAGATAGCGATCGCTACCAAACTTTACGTCAATCTGCTCGTATAAAAGCAGAACAAGAGTTTTCTTTAGAAATACAAGCACGTCGTTATATAGAACTTTTTGCAAAAGTTATTGATGAAAATATTCGCGATCAAATTGCAATTGGATAAGGATGAAATACAAGCATAAATAGTTTAATATTATTCTACAAATATTTTAATTTAATAAACTATTGATAACTGATGGCTGAAGTTTCGTGCTTTTCAAGAATTTGTAAATCTAATCGTATTTTTATGAAGAAAAAATCTATGTATGAGAGCCGTAAAAGATTGGTTGTTGACAACGATAATGAGATGTTTGTAATTCAAAAAAAAAGGCTATATAGCTCGACATAACTTAGAACTTAAAAGTCTAGTACTACCTTTAGAACCACCAAGATAAACTAATTGGTATAGTTCGCTCAAGGAATGATTGAGGTAGATAGAGAAACAGTTTGAAACTTAAACGAGAAAGCAAGTGGATCTTAAATTACCTACTCCGATTTTTACAATTTTGATGAGAACGAGCTTATGGCGAAATAACTCCTTTATCTTACGAGAATTCAAGCACTTTCGTAAAATTGCTATATCAGCAATAATCTTTTCGTTATTTGCAGCAGTCTTTGAAGGAATTACAATTGGTTTTATAACGCTTTTTCTACAAACGTTTACTACTCCCGATACTTCATCAATTAAAATAGGTGTTGATTGGTTTGATGTTTGGATTTTAGGTATAAACACCTCAGCTTCCAGCCGTCTTTATCGAGTAGCTATCTTAATTTTTCTCACTGTTTGGTTGCGTTTCAGCTTTGTATATCTAGGTAACTTCACAACTACGCTTGCCGAACTACATCTAGCAAATTGTATACGGAAACGGATTTTCGATCAGTTCCAAAAGCTAAGTTTGAGTTTTTTTCTGAAAAAGCGTGCAGGCGAGTTAATTAATAACATTTACGGCGAAGCTAACCAACTTAGATTAGCTGTTGGTGTGGCTTCTGCCTTAATTTCTAAAGGCTTTACCTTATTAGTGTATACGCTATCGATGTTTTGGCTGTCTTGGCAACTGACAGTTATTTCGATTCTGATGTTTGTTCTACTAGCAACAGGTTTGGCTACACTAGTCAAACGGGTAAGAGAAGCTAGTTTTGAGGCTGTAACGGCTACTCATCACTTCATGTCAATGGTCATGGAATATATTACTGGCATCCGTACTGTTCAAGTGTTTGCCGCTTATAATTTTGAGTTTCAGCGGTTTGACAAAGCTACTACAGAATTGATGCGTACTCAGGCTAAATCCGCAGCTGCCGCAGCATTAGTACAACCGATTACTGAAGCTGTAGCTAGTACTATTCTTCTAGTTATGCTAATTGCAGCAGTTGCAGTTTTTGTGGCAAGTGATAGGTTAGAAATAGCCTCACTACTAGCATTTTTATTTGTTTTATTACGAACTGCACCAGTGGTGGCACAGATAAATGCAGCTTGGGCGCACGTTAATAGCTTTCAAGGCTCGTTAAATAGTATTAAGCAGCTCTTGAGAACCGATGATAAACCTTATTTACAAAATGGGACAGTTCAGTTTTTAGGATTAAAGCAATGCATTGAGTTTGTTGCTGTAGATTTTGCCTACAATCCTCATCAACTAGTGCTAAAAGATATCACATTAACAATGAAGCGAGGACAAATGACAGCATTAGTTGGTGCTTCTGGTGCTGGTAAGTCCACCATTGCAGATCTTCTTCCCCGTTTTTACGATCCTACAAAAGGAAAGATTCTGATTGATGGAGTCGATTTGCAAGATTTCGACATCAATACATTGCGGCGTAAGATAGCTATGGTCAGTCAAGATACATTCATTTTTAATACTTCTGTCCGTAACAATATTGCTTACGCTATGGAAGATGTTGATGAAGCTGCGATTCAAAAAGCGGCTCAACTTGCTAATGCACTAGAGTTTATCCAAAACCTGCCTGAAGGTTTCGATACACAATTAGGAGATCGAGGAGTTAGGCTATCTGGAGGTCAACGGCAGCGAATTGCAATTGCTCGTGCCTTGCTGCGCAACCCAGAAATTCTGATCTTGGATGAAGCGACGAGTGCGCTAGACTCCGAAGCTGAGCGATTAATTCAGGAGTCTATAGAACAACTTGCTGTAGGTCGAACAGTAATTGCGATCGCTCATCGACTCTCTACAATTGTCCGTGCTGATAAGGTGGTCGTGCTAGAGCAGGGACGAATTGTAGAGCAGGGAACATATAAAGAGTTATTAGAACGACGCGGTAAGCTTTGGAAGTATCACCAGATGCAACATCAGACGAATTAAACTCATACAAAATCAAATCTAGTGTTTGAGTAAGTAGAGTAGCAAGGCTATTTTTATTAAATAATTGAGCAATAAAAACTTGAGTCTTGACTCAAAAATAATAGATAACAGTTTCTGAGAGAAAGCAACTACACTTGACTGAACAAAGGAACATAGCTGATGTCTAGTAGACGTGATGTAACATTTATCATTGTTTCCTACAATTCAGATAAAACATTGGAAGCATCGATTAATTCCTGTCTTGTATCTGTTCAGAAATACTATGCAAACACTGGAGCAGTTGTAGTTTATGACAATGCTTCTTTTGACAATTGCCCTCAAATTATTGATGACTTTGCTAACAGATATCCATCTATCTTTATAGGTATTAAAAGCAATGAAAATATAGGGTTTGGTAGAGCCAACAATAAAGCCGTTCAACTTTCTCCTAGTAAGACATACTTTTTAATCAATCCCGACGTTGTATTTGAACCCGAGATCGTTAATACCTTAACTGCGACATTAAATTCAGCAAATGATATTGCAATCGTCTGTCCTAAACTTCTCTACCTAGATAAATCTGTTCAGCCTTCGATCCGAAAATTTCCTTCCTTTACTTATTTTTTACTAAGAAATTTACTAGGTGAAAGATTACAGCAGCGTTTCTATCCATTTAAGTACTACTATGATATAGTACCAACTTTAGACAGCGCCGTTGAGGTTAACTGGGCTATTGGTGCTTTTATGGTTGTTTCACAAGATTATGTAGATAGATATGGTTTATTTGATGAAAGGTTTTTTCTTTACTTTGAAGATGTGAGTTTGTGTGTAGATGCATGGCTAAATGGATTTAGGGTAATCTTTCAACCTCAAGTTTACGCGCTACACATGTACCAGCGTGTAAGTACGAGTTCAAAATTCAACTACATGAAGTTACTACACACAGTTTCAGCACTGCGATTCTTTGCAAAGTACAGACCATATAAGAAGAGGTGGCAATTACTAACTCATTTACTTGAGTTAAATTTGAGTTTGAAGTCTCCTTTTAAATTTCTACTATTAACAAGACGTTGGAGTTAACTCAACAAAACAAAAGTATGAAATTGACCGATACAGGGAGCAGGGAGCAGCAATTTACAAAAAAACTTGAATTGGGGGATACAAGCCCTCTAAAAAATAAATATATCAAGATTGCGAACATAAGAGATAGTTGGGAGTCCGCGCTTTCAAGCATTAAGATTGAAAGCATAGGTTCTCTGCTCCCTGCTCCCTTTGAAATCCCATAATCACGTATCTCCTTTGTAGAGGCATTATGAACCATCTCTTTAAATCTGAAAGACACGAATACAGTGAAGAAACAATACGAACTGTATTGGTAACAGGTGGCGCTGGTTTTATTGGTGCAAATTTCATCCTTCAAGCTAGAGAAGCGCAATGGTATAACATAGTTAATCTAGATAAGCTGACCTACGCCAGTAATTTACAAAATTTGACAGCTTTAGAAAACGATTCTGGATACCGTTTTGTTAGAGGTGATATTGGCGATCCCCAGTTGGTAAGTCATTTATTAGAGCAATATCAACCTGATGCAATCATTAACTTTGCTGCCGAAAGCCATGTCGATCGCTCAATCCTAAATCCTTTAACCTTTGCTCTCACGAATGTAACAGGCACGCTTCAGCTACTAGAAGCTTGCCGAGCCTATTGGCAAAAATTACCACCCCACAAACAGGAAATATTTCGCTTCTTGCAAGTGTCTACTGATGAAGTTTATGGCTCTTTGAGCAAAACAGACTCACCTTTTTGTGAAGACAATCCTTACGAACCTAATAGTCCCTACGCAGCATCTAAGGCAGGAGCCGATCACTTCGTGCGGGCATACTACCATACATATGGTTTACCTACCCTAATCACCAATTGCTCGAATAATTACGGTCCTCGCCAGTTTCCAGAGAAGCTGATTCCTTTAACGATTCTCAATGCTTTGGAGGGACAGCTTTTGCCTATATACGGCGACGGGCAAAATATTAGAGACTGGCTGTACGTATCCGACCACTGTGAAGCCCTTCATCTCGTCCTACAACGGGGAAAGGTAGGTGAAACTTACTGTATTGGCGGTCAAAACGAACAAACAAACTTAACGGTTGTGGAAAAAATTTGTACGATTTTGGACGAATTGTTACCTAGCAAACCTAATTTTTCTCACTCTTCCTTAATTACTTTTGTTAAAGATCGACCAGGACACGATCGCCGATATGCGATCGACTGTACCAAAATGAATCGAGAGCTAGGCTGGAAACCAACCGAGAGTTTTGACAGTGGTTTACTAAAAACAGTGCAGTGGTACATTAATCATCCTCAGTGGGTGGAGCAGATCCGCACTGGGGCTTATCAAAGCTGGATCGAGCAAAATTACACCGATAGAACAGCTAACTACTTATCTGTGTAGCGATCGCAACACGAACGTAAGCCAACCGAACTTTTCTGTATCGACAAGTTTTAATTGCCCGTCCATAATCAAAACAATACATTATTTTTAAGTCGAACGGTAGTTAAAAATAACTGTACTTCTTGTATGCGATACTCGTAGATTTGAAGCGAGTGAGTACTGACAAGATGAAAATATTGGACTTGCATAAATTGGACTTGTATAAACATGGAGGCGTGCAATTTGAGCAGATATTTGTTCACATCAGAGTCTGTAACAGAGGGGCATCCTGACAAAATTTGCGATCAGATTTCGGATGCAATTCTGGATGCTCACTTAAGTCAAGATCCCACTAGTCGGGTGGCAGCCGAGGTAGTCGTCAATACTGGCTTAGTACTAGTAACAGGTGAAATCTCCTCAAAAGCAAAAGTGGATTACGTCAAACTAGTCCGACAAAAAATTGCTGAGATTGGTTACACTGATGCAAATAATGGTTTTTCTGCGAATAGCTGTTCGATATTAGTTGCTCTAGACGAACAGTCACCAGACATCGCTCAAGGGGTCAACAAAGCGCAGGAGTACGAGCAAGGTGATAATGAAGATGATTGGAGTGCTGTTGGCGCTGGCGATCAAGGAATCATGTTTGGCTATGCTTGCAAAGAAACTCCTGAGTTGATGCCACTGCCGATTAGTTTAGCTCATCGCCTTGCTCGGCAGTTGGCAAAGGTACGGAAAATTGGCAAGCTTTCGTACTTGCGCCCTGATGGTAAAACTCAAGTGACAGTTGTTTACGAGAATGGTCGTCCTGTAGGCATAGATACGATTCTAATTTCTACTCAACATTCAGAAGCAACAACCTTAGGAGAGATTTATCAAGGGTTACTACTAGAAGTCGTCGAACCTGTATTTGCCGATCTTGATATTAAGATCGATAATTCCACTCGTTTTTTAGTCAATCCTACAGGCAAGTTTGTCATTGGTGGACCCCAGGGAGATTCTGGACTCACTGGACGCAAAATTATTGTCGATACTTACGGCGGCTACTCGCGGCACGGAGGCGGTGCTTTTTCCGGTAAAGATCCTACTAAAGTGGATCGATCGGCAAGTTATGCTTGTCGTTATGTAGCCAAAAATATTGTGGCTGCTGGCTTAGCCGATAAATGTGAAGTACAGCTCAGTTATGCGATTGGCATGAGCAAACCAGTGAGTATTTTGATTGATACCTTTGGAACGGGCAAACTACCTGAAGAAGATTTGCTGAATTTGGTCAATCAACACTTCGATCTACGACCTGCTGGTTTAATTCATACCTTCAATATGCAAGGTTTACCTCAAGAACGCAACGGTCGTTTCTATCAAGAGGTAGCTGCTTACGGTCACTTTGGTCGAATGGATTTGGATCTACCCTGGGAACGCTTGGACAAAGTTCCACAGTTGCAGCAAGCTATTACAGTTCAGATGTCAGCATGATCGAGCAATATATCAAGTCCGATCGCGACAGTCGCAGCAGCTTCCGTGCAGCAGTTAAATCGGGGGAGTTTTTAATCACTGCCGAGGTAACTCCTCCCAAAGGAAGCGATCCGACACGTATGATAGAAGTGGCATTAGCCCTGAAAAATTGGGTTCACGCAGTTAATGTTACAGATGGTAGTCGCGCAGTTTTAAGAATGAGTCCTTTAGCTGCGGCAACGATTCTGTCACAGCACGGAATTGAACCCATCTGTCAAATGACGTGCCGCGATCGCAATCAAATTGCGATCCAAGCCGATCTTATGGGGGCTAATGCTCTTGGCATTAACAATATCTTGGCTCTCACAGGCGATCCGGTAAAAGCGGGAGATCATACCCAAGCTCGAAGCGTCTTCGATCTAGAAGCTGTAAGGCTCTTACAAACTATTACGAAACTCAATCAAGGATTTGATTATAACGGAAAAACTTTGTGTGACGGAGCAACACAAATATTTCCAGGCGCAGCAGTCGATCCACAACTTTCTAGTTGGTCGGGATTACAACGACGTTTTGAGCGTAAGGTTGCAGCAGGAGCGCAGTTTTTTCAAAGTCAAATGATTGTTGACTTTAGCCGCTTAGAGAAGTTTATGAGTCAAATTGCGGCTAAGTTTAACAAACCAATTTTAGCTGGAATTTTTTTACTGAAATCTGCAAAAAATGCTCAATTCATTAATCAATACGTTCCAGGCGTGAATATTCCCCAGGCAATAATTGCGCGGTTGGAACAAGCTACCGATCCATTACATGAAGGCATAGTCATTGCAGCAGAACAAGTACGATTAGCTCGTCAACTATGCCAAGGCGTTCATATCATGGCGGTTAAACGAGAAGATTTAATTCCTCAGATTCTTGAAATGGCTGAAATTTCACCTCAAGGTCAATCCGTGCAGAATGTAGCAACTACTAGGATAGCTTTAGCAGAGCCAGTACTAAGTAGGAATAGCCACAACATAAATCATTTCCACACAAGGTTATGAATGCACCTACAACATTAATTTTCACGACAAGTTTGGTAGACACGGAAGCATTATCTACTTGTCCTAACTGTAGTAGCAACAAATTAAATATTTGGTGTAGAGCCTACGATAGACAGCACAAAAGTAGTCAGCAAGAATTTATCTACTCTAGATGTAAAGAGTGTAATTTAGTCTTCTTATCGGTCAGACCAGTAGAGACAGAAGTTTATAAGTTTTATCCTGAAAATTATGCTCCCTACAAAGGAACGCTAAATCAACGGTTGCAAGAGCCAAATTTATCAAACGATCGCCAAGCGTGCGATCGACAAAAATATCAATACGTTCGTCAAATTCTCAAAATTTCACTTAATGCTACTAAAGCTAGTTTTAAAGCTCTACCTTTTAAGAATTACACCAGGAAAATTCAAGAATTTTATCAACCTACAGAAAAAGGTGCAAAACTCCTTGACTTTGGTTGTGGTTCAGCTCAATTTCTGAATGAAGCTCGCAAGCAAGGGTGGAATACACTTGGTATGGACTTTTCAGAGCAAGCTGTAGAACAAGCTAGCCGAAATGGACATAAAGCCTTGCAGGTATCTCCAACAGCATGGAACGAAATAGAGGATGCATCCTTGGATTTTGTGAGAATGAATCACGTCCTAGAGCATCTTTATCATCCAAAACAAGTCTTAACGGCGATCGGACGAAAGATGAAACCAGGGGCTATACTACATATTGCAGTGCCAAATCCACATGGAATTTCATCTCAAGTTTTTCGTTCCCAATGGTGGGGATTAGAATGTCCAAGACATGTAATGCTCTACTCTCCCCCAGTCCTAAAAGATTTTCTCCTTCAACTCGGTTTTTCCAATTTTAAGGTCTTCCATGAATCGATTACAAAAGACTTTGCTAGAAGCTTAGGTTATTTTCTATACGATCGCGGTCGCATATCTTCTAACGAAGTTGAAGCTATGATGCAGCACAAACTTCTAGCTGCTCAACTCTACATTCCTATGAAAATTGCAGCAATCTGTCAAGCATCTGATAGATTTCATATCTTTGCAAAAAAGTAATCGCACTACTTTATGCTTTCACCTACAATTGCTTGGAAACCAGTCGGACACATTAATACACCTAGTTCAAGACTTCGATGCTTTTTACCATGCCAGTATTTAAGGAATAGAGGGTGGTCTTGCGAACTATTTAACTCTAAAAATATCGATCGCTATCAATTAGTTGTGTTTCAAAAAACATATGATGAGGAAAATATAGCACTTGCAAAGTCCTTAAAAAGTAAAGGTATAAAAACCATATTTGACTTATGTGATAACTTGTTTGTTTATCCTGACACAGCAGATAGACAAAGAGAAAAATTACTCCAAAGCATGATCGATGCTGTAGATGCAGTATCGGTTTCAACTCCAGAAGTTGAAAAGTTAATCCATAGTAAAAAGACGCGAGTTATTGATGATGCTATTGATGAACCGCAAATAAATTCTCTGATTAATTTTTGTTTTAAACGTAAGAATTATTTTAAAAACTCTACTGAGAAGCAATTTAAAGTAGTTTGGTATGGTAGCGCCGGATTAGAAAATCCTTCTTACGGCATAGTCGATCTACCTAGCGTGTTACCATTTATAGAGAAGTTACACTCTACATTACCAGTAAGCTTAACTGTAATCAGTAGCTCTGAAACTCTTTTTAAGAAATATGTGAATGGAGTTTCATTTCCCGTAAAATATTATAACTGGAAAAAGGCTACATTCCAATATTTGTTCAAACAACATGACGTATGTATCATCCCAATTAATATCAATCCTTTTACAATTTGTAAATCAAATAATCGGCTAATTCTGTCTCTTTTGTTAGGGGTTCCTGTTATTGCAGACAAGATTCCTAGCTATGAAGAGTTTCGCGACTTTATGTTATTTTCTGATTGGCAGAATAGTTTATACACTTATGCAACAAATAAAGAGTTACGGCATCAACACATTGCTCAAGCACAAAAATACATCAAGATGAAATATAATAAAGACAGAGTTATATCACAATGGACTTCTTTGTTTCAAACACTTCTATAGTTTTTTGCTTTTAAAATAATAGATGAATTACACAAAATAAATAATTGTTACAAAATCTAGAAAATAAAAAATAACCGTTCTTCATTTTCAATTACCGTAAATTTATTAAGCCTATATATTTTTCTCAAACTCAATTTATTCAAGCTCTAGTAAAGAGAGTTTATTATGACACAAGATGAGCGAGTAAGAGTTTTTGTTGGCTCTGGTGAAGCAAGTCTTTTGGAGCGTAAAACCCTGATTCATTCTCTTCGTAGAAACACCCAAAAACCTCTTGATGTTTATGTTTTTAATGGGACGCACAACTCAATTGAATTAAATGATGGAGAGCCGTTTCTAGCTCCAATGTCTTTAAAGGTTAAATATCAAAATATAACTGAGTTTAGTCTTTATCGCTATTTAATTCCAGAACTTTGTAATTTTCAAGGTAAGGCAATTTATCTCGACTCGGATACTATTTGTCTTACAGATATTGGGACACTCTTTGAAACTCCTGTGTCAGATTACGATTTTCTAGCAAAAAAAGACGCTTATGCGGGAACCGATCTCTGGGGACTTAGCGTTATGCTAATTAACTGCAATCGGTGCCGATTCGATCTTGAATTAATTCTAGATGAAATCGATCGCGGCTTTTATTCTCTAGCAGATTTTACAGGTATGAGCCAGGCTTTTCTAGAGCGTCATTCCTACAGAATTGCTACACTCGATCCTCACTGGAATGTTTTTGACTATTGGGATCGACGCACTCATCTGATCCACTATACAAATCTTCACGCTCAACCGTGGAAGTATCAGAATCATCCTTACGGTGAGTTATGGTTTGACTATTTGAAAGAAGCTCTGGAATCTGGCTACATTACTGTAGAGGATATCAAATTGAGCATAGATAGAGGCTATGTCAGACGCAATTTATTAAAAGGTAACTTCTCAGCGGTAGGAAGTTCGGTAAATTTTCTCAAAAAAGCTTTTCACTTCATGAAGCCACTACTTGCAAAAAATCGGAGACGACTTGGCGTTTTTAATCAGCCAGCTTAACTTGTCCTCTCTCAAATCTCATATGGGCTTTTTATAGCCACAGGTTAATAATGCAACAAATATTGAGTCAGCCTTACCTCAAACAAGTTACCGAACTCCTGAAATTAGAAGCGGAAGCGATCGCTCGTGTGGCGCATCGGCTTCAGTCGGAACAGGTTGAACAAGCAGTACAGCTATTGGCTAATTGTCAAGGCAAAGTCGTTGCGATCGGTGTTGGCAAGTCAGGAATTGTGGCACGAAAAATTGCAGCTACCCTCACTAGCACGGGGATACTAGCAGTTTACTTGCACCCGTCTGATGCTCTGCATGGAGATATAGGAATTGTTTCTGCTGGGGATGTAGCTATAATTCTGAGTAACAGTGGAGAGACAGACGAGATACTAGGCATACTACCATATCTTAAATATCGGCAGATCCCTTTCATTGCCTTGGTTGGCAATCTCAAGTCAACCCTCGCTCGTAGTGCCGATGTTGCATTGGATACATCTGTTGACAAAGAGGCTTGTCCTTTCAACTTAGCACCGACAACGAGTACTACAGTTTCCTTGGCACTTGGGGATGCATTGGCAATGACACTGATCCAAGTTAAGGGTTTCACTTCACAAGATTTTGCTTTCAATCATCCCGCAGGGCGCTTAGGCAAACGTCTAACTTTAAGAGTTTGCGATCTGATGCATGGTGGTTTGGATAATCCCAAAGTCGTACCACAAGCATCTTGGTTTGAAGTGCTGCGTGCGATTAGTGAAGGTGGTCTTGGCGCGGTGAATGTCGTTGATGGTACAGGATATCTAGTCGGCATTATCACAGATGGAGACTTACGGCGTTGGTTGCAGAAGGTCAGCCTTACTAATATAGAGAGTCTAAGCGCAGGGACGATGATGACAAGCAATCCAACGGTAGTTTCTGCCGATCTCCTTGCTTATGAAGCACTGCAACTAATGGAAAACCGACCTCAGCAGCTTTCCGTATTGCCAGTAGTCGATCGAGAACAGCAATGCCTTGGTCTGCTGAGGCTGCATGATATTGTGCGTAGCGGTCTCTAAAAACTGCTTGATGTTTCGCTTCTGGGAATAGTTGAAATGAAAATCTTGGCAGTAATTCCAGCTCGTTACAACTCACAGCGCTTTCCTGGCAAACCCTTAGTAAAGATTGGCGATCGCCCCATGGTGCAATGGGTTTATGAAGCGGCAGTCAGTTGTCCTTCATTTAGTCAAGTTGTGGTAGCTACGGATAATGCAGATATAGCAGAGTGCGTGTGGAGTTTTGGTGGTGTTGTGGAGATGACTCGTACTGACCATGCTACAGGGACAGACCGAGTAGCGGAGGTAGCGGAACGTTATCCTGAGATGACTGCGATCGCTAACGTTCAGGGCGACCAACCATTTGTGACTCCACAAATGCTAACACAGCTAGTCAAACCTTATCTGCGCGGTGACTCGCCAGACATGACCACTCTAGCTTGTCCTCTAGCAGAGAAAGACTACGGCAATCCTAACGCGGTTAAGGTACTATGCGATCGTCGCGATCGCGCTCTTTATTTCTCTCGTGCGCCAATTCCTTACTATCGCAACCATAAACCAGCACCCGTCTTTCATCATCTGGGACTCTATGCTTTCAGGCGTGATTTTTTAGCAAAGTACACCAAATTAGCGCCTACACCACTAGAAGATTGTGAAGGGTTAGAGCAACTACGTGTTTTAGAGCATGGTTATCGAATCACTGTCTGCCACACTCAAACATCTACAACTGAAATCAATACGCCAGAGGATCTGTTACAGGTTCAGGTATTGCTAGCTAAAAAAACCATTCCAGTTCAGACTGATGCAATCAAAGCCAGAATTTTAGAGGCTGAATAAATGAGTTCTAGTAAAACAATTAAAGTTCTGACACTGTCAAAGTACTATCCTCGTGACAATGGTTTTATACCTGAGAACCAAAGCAACATTTATGCTTGCATGGACCCGCCTGTTGAAGCTATTGAAGCAGGGAAGGCGATCGCTCTACCTCATGGTAAGTTTAAGATCGATCTCATTCTAAAACAGTTACCCTCTGGGTGGTTGCCCGATCTAGTTTCCATCAGTTCGACTCTAATGTTGGTACAGAATCCACCGATCCCTGTGGGAATTCCTAGCTTAACTTGTCCATCAGTGATGAAGCTAATTGACAGCCATCATATGCCTCGCCCAATTCAAAATTTGATTGAGTACGCTAAGTTGGTGGGCTGTCAATATCATTGGACGGGCTATACTCGCCATCACATTCATTTTTTTGTTGAAGCTGGTTTACCGAATGTATTTTGGATGCCAGGAGCGATCTCAATTCCTCCTTATGTACCAGAATCGGTGAAAGACAAAACTTACGATGTAATCTTTCGAGGTGCTGTCGATAGTAACCACTATCATCGTCGTGAATTCTTAAAGTTTTTACAGGAAGCCGAAATAAATGTAGATTTTAGTGGAAGTCCTTATGCAGAATGTTTGGATATATACGTTCAGTCCAAAATCGTGCTGAATTGTAGTTTAAATGGAGATCTGAATCGACGGGTTTATGAAGTACTCATGGTAGGAGGTTTTTTACTAACCGATCGCCTCGCTCTACAATCTGGTCTTCCTTTGCTATTTCAAGAAGGAGTACATTTAGAGTGTTACGGCTCCAAGCAAGAACTACTCGACAAGATAAAATACTACCTCAGTCATCCTGATGCGGCAGCAGAAATTGCCCGACAAGGGCATGAACTATTTATGGCAAAATATCATCCTGAAATTCTTGTAGAAAAATTTAATCAAATCGTTTTTGATGGCAAAAGTATTCCATCTATTTTTTCAGCTCAAGATGACGTAAGAGTCACTAATATTTTTAACAGAACAATTAATGAAAATAATTTGCATTCAAGATTAAGAATTTATGAATTACTACAGGAAGTCCACAGATTAAACTTTGAAATCGATCTGCTTTATTACAAAGGTAAAAATAAATTGTTAATTGCAGATTTATCCGACTTGCCTAAATTTCAGATTACGTCGGTCAATTCATCACAAGAGCTTGCTAATACTACAAAAGATTTTGAAGTAATCATAATAGACTTACCTAATGAAGTTTCAGATTTAGAGCATCTGATCGAGCAACTCAACCCATGTATATCTGGCTGTAGTTTATTTTTAGCTTTAGGTATTTCTTCTAGTATAAAACAAAAAAGATTGAATTCATTGCTCAAATTTAAAGGATTAGTACCTACTCAATTTGTCGAAAGAGAAACCCACACTTACCTAGCTTATCAACGGCAGTTTGAAGAAACTAAAACTTTATCTCGGACGAAAAAACTTAACTTAGAATTGTTCCGCTATTCTGATATAGAAGACTATAATAACCCTCTAAAAAATAGTTCTGGCGGTATCAGGCAATTAGTTAAAAATTTAGTGCATACAATTAATGTGAGGAAAGGTTAAATGAGTGAAGTACATACACCTACGCGATCGCCAGAAAATTAAACATTAAGGATAATACAATGATTTCTTCAGATCCAGAATCTATTGTAGTCGTATGTGCTGCTGATAACAATTATGTAATTCCATTATCGGTGACGCTCAAATCTATACTTATAAATCTTAAACCTTTACAAAGAGTAACTTGTTTTGTAATAGATGGTGGTATTGAAGAAGTTAACAAACAGAAAATATTAAAATCGCTGGACTCACAACAAATTGTGATTGAATGGTTGCAGCCTACTGACGCTATTCTCAGTAAAGTGAAAGTTTCAGGTCATGTTACGGTTGCAACTTACTATCGGTTACTTATTCCCGATCTATTACCGCAGCAAATCAAGAAGGTAATTTATTTAGACTGTGACTTAGTTGTCAACGAAAATTTACAAAAATTATGGGCTATAGAGATTGACAACAGCTATCTACTAGCAGTTCAAGATATGGGAATACGTGAAGTATCAAATCCTCGCGGTGGACTTCATAACTATAAAGAATTAGGAATTCCTCCTCATTCCAAGTATTTAAACGCTGGGGTAATGGTATTTAATTTGGAAAAGTGGCGAGCCGAAAATATCAGCAGCCAAGCCATTGAGTATCTTGAGCAGAACAAAGAACATGTTTTAAACTGGGATCAAGACGGAGTAAACGCAGTTCTTGTAGGTAAATGGAGAGAACTCGATCCACGTTGGAATCAAACTCCTAGCGTGTATAAATATCGCTCGTGGAAAGACAGTCCTTTTACTGAAGAGATGTATCAATCTGTGATTCAACAGCCTTATATTGTTCATTTTGCAACTGCTATCAAGCCTTGGCATTACTACTGCGAACATCCAGCTAAAGATTTGTTCTTTCAGTATCTCGATTTGACATCTTGGTCGGGTTGGCGACCTAAAAAACCATTGAAGTACATAATAAGGTTAGGCTTACGACGATTTAGAGAAAACATAAAATCTCTGCTCAAGAGTTTTGCATGGCATCTATCTCTTTCAAGGTAACTAGAAACCTTACGCGCATCAAATCAGCTCAAGCGAGTACATCGAGTTGTTGTCTATGTTCAGATTCGATCGCTTGAGAAGTATTTTTAATGCTCGGATAAAAAAACTGAACTTTTCCATATCGACAAACTTTTGCTATTAAATCAGCATATAGATATTGCAGTTGTTCATTTTTGGCGGTTGCTTTTAGTTTAAAAGTCAATTTATTTAGGTTAAACTTTGGTTATAAGCATGAGTTTAAACTACATGTAACAGTTACGCTTAAATTGCCATTTAGTCATTTAAAAAAAACACAAATATTGATTTTTTTTAAGGTGTTACCTTTTGAAATAAAGGATGGATATCACCTAGAAAATTTGTCTAATCGCTATCTAAAAAAGAGAGCAGTTTATGGCTTGTACACAAATTACAGACACCCTTTCAATTGGTGATGGCTATCCATTAACTCTAATTGGTGGTCCTTGCGTTATTGAGTCAGAGTATTTTACCTTAAAAATGGCAGAAAAAATTCGCCAAATATGCGATCGCTTGGGTATTTCTTTTGTATTTAAATCTTCTTTTGATAAAGCAAATCGTACATCGTTAGACTCATTTCGAGGTCATTCTCTAGAGGCAGGGCTAGAAATTTTGCAACTGGTCAAAGATAGAATCGGAGTGCCGACTTTGACAGACATTCACGAAAGTTATCAAGCGGCAACTGTAGCTGAGGTTGTTGACGTGTTGCAAATTCCGGCTTTTCTCTGCCGTCAAACGGATTTGTTACTTGCAGCAGCTGCTACGGGTCGAGCTATCAATGTCAAAAAAGGTCAGTTTCTCGCTCCTTGGGATATGAAACATGTCATTAGCAAACTAGAAGCTGGTGGGACAAAGCGTATTCTATTAACCGAGCGAGGTACGAGCTTTGGTTACAACAGTCTAGTGGTAGATTTTCGCTCTTTGCCTCAATTGCGGAGTTTTAATTATCCTGTTGTCTTCGATGCCACCCATAGCGTGCAATTACCAGGAGGGTACGGTAACAAATCAGGAGGGCAAAGGCAGTTCATTCCCTACTTAGCGAGAGCAGCAGCGGCTGTTGGTATCGATGCACTGTTTATGGAAATTCATGCAAACCCTGATATAGCCCCTAGTGATGGACCAAACATGATTCCTCTAGTAAATCTCGAACATATTCTTAAACAAATACTATGTGTACGTGCCGGTTTAGAAATTGCTAGCCAAGCTGAGTTCAATGCTTAAAATCACTGAGCCTGAGTTACTATCACGTCTATTGAAGATTAAGCTTCTAGCGCTAGATGTTGATGGCGTGTTGACAGATGGTGGTCTTTACTACACAGAGAGTGGAGAAGAACTGAAGAAGTTCAACATAAAGGATGGTCAAGGACTGAAGAAATTGATGCAATTTGGTGTAGAAGTAGCTATAATCTCAGCTAACTCTTCAAAGTCAACGCTCCATCGAACTCAAAAATTAGGAATTACTCATAGCTTCATAGATGTAGAAGATAAGTTGTCTGTACTCAAAGATTTGTGCTTACAACTAAGCTTATCTTTGTCTGAAGTTGCTTATGTTGGGGATGATGACAACGACCTTCCAGTATTACAAGCGGTAGGGTGTCCTTTTACAGTTGCTGATGCCATGCCTGAGAACAAAGCTCGCGCTATATACATTACTAAAAAGTCTGGTGGGCAAGGTGCAGTTAGAGAAATCTGCGACCTTTTGATAAACTCTCGTTTAAACTTCAAAAATCAGTTTATTTGTGCTTGAAGAAGATGTACACTCCAACAAAGCTAAAGCGACTTGTGGCTTGCCAGGGTAGCATTCAACTCATCACGGCTATATCAGCGCTGACTTGCAGAGAGAAAGAGCAACAAAGTACGAACGTTGAATATGATAACTACTTAGTGATTTACGACCTTAGAACTCCTGAAAATCAGAGTAATACATTTGCTAATTTCATCAAAAAGATGGCAGAAGAAGTCTGCACTTGGCGAAAAATTGTGTATATCCAGCCCGAGCAAATGCAGGCACTTCAGGCAAAACTAAATCTTGTGAGACTAAATCTTTCAAATATTCAGCAAGTTTTCTCTTTAGTTCACAAATTAACTGGTATTTCATCTGCTGATGAAATTTATTTAAGTAAAAACTACGATATCTGGGATCGACTTTTGCTAAATGTTTATGAATCGGCTAAAAAAATTTGCTATGGAGATAGTATTGGATTGTATCTTTCGGCTTCTTCTACTGTTCTTCAAGTTGAACCAAGGAGTTTAAATTATAAATTAAAGCGATTATTGAAATCATTTATATCTACTAAAAACTCGATCGACGAAATAAATTTT
Organism: Chroococcidiopsis sp. [FACHB-1243]; assembly: GCF_014696895.1. Lineage (NCBI taxonomy): Bacteria > Bacillati > Cyanobacteriota > Cyanophyceae > Chroococcidiopsidales > Chroococcidiopsidaceae > Chroococcidiopsis > Chroococcidiopsis sp. [FACHB-1243]. Next base: position 26,426 of record NZ_JACJQX010000015.1, read on the forward strand.
GATGTTGGTTATTTCACAATAGCTAATTTTAATACTTTGAGCGCGTCTCCTCCTATGGAAGTGGTTACGGTAAACAAAGCAGTTACACTTAATATTTTTCAAAGATTAAGAGGAGTTGTCGGAAAGGTCGTAGACTCAGATTACATTAATAACCTGCATACAAAGCTCGTAAACAACTCTGTATCCATTTTGCTGACCTCAAATTTTTCTGAGGCAACTAGAATGTCTGAGGAAAATGAAATTAGTGCATATCAAAAGTTCCTTAAAATTCATAAACGAGAAGATAATACAATTTTGATAATCAAGCCACATCCAAGAGATAGCGCAGTTAAAATAGAAAAATTACAACATAGCCTAAATAGACTCTTTTCAGAAGTAATAGTGATTTCTGAGCTAAGTTGGTTTTTTCTCCCTTTTGAACTCTTCTTAATGGAAGTATTTTTGGATCGAAACTTAGTCCCTCAGTGCGATATAAAAATATTTGCATTTAGTTCTGCTTGTTTATCTTTAAAATTTCTTTTTAATCTTCCTTGCATTATCGGTTTTGGCAGTGAGATTACACATCAATCATTCTATGACGAACAAGTCAATAAAAGAATACAGCATGAATTAGAGCTTAATTACTTACTTCAACAGATATAGGGCGATCGCCCCATTAAATTTAAGATTATTCATGCAATCTATTGTATTCTTTAAGACTTCTTCTATCATTCTAAAAGACTATGGAAATAAGCAAAAGAATTAACTCGACAAAAGCAAGTGCTATACGCGAACCATTGAATTACTTTCGATATGCCTTAATTCTATACTGCTTGATAGTTATATTTGTAATTCCATTTCAATCTTTTTTTCCACATGCAAAACTATTTTTACCAATAATTGCTTTTATTTTAATTTTACAACTTATTGTTTATAAGACCAAGATAAAGCTTATAGATACTATAATTGTGTGTTTGATTTTAATAGCTTCTTCATTACCAGTGTCATCTTTGGTTTTGTTTAGATACACGCTACCTATATGCTTTATTCTGATTGGTTTTAATGATAATAAACCTACGTTACTTAAAAAAAACTATCTTACTATATTATATTGGATTTGTTTACCTTCAATTCTTTATCAACTAGTTGTATATAGAAATCAGTTTTTTGATGGTGTAGCGAGGATTACTTTAAGTGTTGGAGATCATAACATATCGGGATTATTTATGTTATTGTTCTTCTTTTTTTGCTATAAAAATAAATTTAGAATTGGTATAGGTTTATCGCTTCTTTGTGTAGGTTTTTTTCTGAGCCGAAACTATTTTATTAGTATATGCGTCTTTTTTTTGATTTTGTTATTTGAAGCTCCATTTTCAAAAATACTCAGCAAAATTCACTTTGCTTATATTTTTATAACTGTTAATTTTCTAGTAATTCTACTCAGCTATTATTGGATTACAAATGTAGAAACTTCCAGTTTATTATACGATAGTGGAGCTAGTCGTCTATTCTCTTTTAGTTCTTTTAATGATAGTTCTAATTTAGATAGATTTGAAGCCAACGTTTTTCTAATCCAATCTTATTTGAACAATCCGGTACTAGCTTTCCAGGGTTATAGAGATACCTACGGAAGCGTGTTTCAACCACTTCGCTTATTAATACATCAATCATTTCTTGAAGTTTTTGCATATACTGGGGTTCCCTTTAGTTGCTTGTATTTTTTCGGTTTTGTAAGAGTTGTCATGCGATTCTATCATAAAGATAATTTTAAATATATTTATTCATATTTGACTTTTACTTTATTTTTACATAGCTCTTTACAAGGAGCAACACTCACGCTTTTTATCTTGATTTTAAGTTTACCTTCAAAAAGTAAGAGATTACACCCATATTAGCAATCTAAAATTGATTAATGAAATCGAGCTATTTGCATATATGTTTCGAGTTTAGCTATCTCAACATAGCACTTTTATGAAAATATCTATTGTTACTCCAGTTTTCAATTCTGTAACAACAATTGAAAAAACGATTCTGAGTGTGATTTCTCAAAAAAGAAACTTTCCCTTAGAATATATTGTAATTGACGGTGGTTCGACTGATGGTACTATTCAAATCATAAACAAGTATGCAGACCAGATAAATTTGTTTATTTCAGAACCAGATCGTGGTCCTTATGATGCCATGAATAAGGGAATAAACCATTCAACAGGTGATGTTATAGGCATAATTAACTCTGATGATTGGTATCACGATAATGCGATCGCAACGGTCGAGCAAGAATTTTGTCGAAATCACGACATTTCCGTTCTCTATTCACCTATAACAAATTACTATAAAGGAGAATATGTTGCTACTTTTGTTCCTGGCGAGCTAGATAAACTTTTATTTAGATTTACGCTCAACCATCCATCTTGCTTTATCACAAAGTCAGCATATAATCTAGTAGGCTTGTATAACTTAGAATACCCGATCGCAGCAGATTACGATCTGATTCTTCGCTTATTTGTATCTGGCGTAAATTTTCATTATGTGAGTACGCCACTTGCCTCTTATTCATTAAGTGGAATGAGTTCTTCTGCCATACCTTTTGATAGAATTAAATTAATTCGGGAGTGCTGGAAGATTAGCTGTAGCCATTCTAACCAAGTTTCTAGGGAAATGGAGCTTCAGCGATGGAACGTATATAGAGCCTGGGTTTTCAACGAGTTATTCGCGCTCCCAACTAGGTATTTTCTTAAACCTCCACTAGCTAGAAAGCTGAAGTCTTTTCTAAGTAGATATCTTGGAAAGCCAGTGTCGGATACTTATGGTAAATGGTAGTTTTTCTATGTCAAGAATCTTGTTTATCTCTGCCCAGGCTCCCACTAACCAATATCCACAAGCTGGACAAAGGATTGCCTTTACACATCTTGCAGAATATGCCATTGCTAGTGAAGTCGTTGATATAGTGGTTATAGCTAATAAAGTTGAGTTGGACGCTGCCAAAGATTTAGTTGCAAATTTTGGTAGTAACCTCTACACATATCCACTCCATCAGTTCGACAAAATTACTAATTGCTTAACTCATTATCAAGTTCCCCTGAAGTTTGCTTCTCGTCTTATTAATACAGTCGAGAGAAGCATTCAAAAACTTCTTATGACTAATATTTATGATACAATTCATTTTGAATGTTCTCATGCTGCCATATATTTTGAAATCATTGAAAAGTATATTAATCCTAATCAAACGAAGACTGTAATTAGTTTAAGAGATGTGTGGACTCAAGTTTTTTTGAGACAGTCTGTCAGTAATTTTTTCTATGGTATTGAAGTAGCTAGAACTTTCCATTATGAACGGCAACTATACTCCCGTATCGGTGAGTTATGGGTATCATCTACCAAAGATCGTGACCTTTTAACTTCTTTATTTTCTATACCCAGTGAAAGGATTACTATCAAGCCTCACCAAGCTAGTTGTTTTGTGTATCGAGTGCAGCGTTGCTTAGAAAAGATAGAGAAAAAAAGTCTCTTGTTCTGGGGAGCTATAGGAAGACCAGAGAACGAACAAGCAATTCTTACCTTTGTCGAGCAGTGTTTTAAGAAGCTGGTTCAACACGATCGAGATTTTAAACTTTACATAGTTGGCTCTAATCCCTCTCAAAAAGTTTTGGCACTTGCTTGTAAACAGATTATAGTTACAGGGTTTGTTGAAGATCCAACTGAGTTTTTTGAAAAAGCTGAAATTGGAATAGTTCCTCTATTTAAGGGAGGTGGGATTAAACTAAAAACTCTAGAAATGCTAGAAGCTGGCTTGCCAGTTATTGCTACTACTGTAGGTGCTGAAGGAATTGTAGATCGGAGGAAAAAATTAGTAGTGAGTGACAATTTTGAAGAATGGTTCGATTTGATCCGCGTAATGATAAGGTAAAGCTTTTTTGGCTCCGCTTTATTTTTCTAAATTTCTTTCTGGTTTTAATAAGGTAGCAGAGCAATTGGCATTGCTGACAGCAGTTCCCATTTTGTTAGAACGTAGCTTAACTAAAGTTTTAATAAAGTTAGCTCGGGTAAAATCGGGAGCAATTTCTATAGCGCGATCGCAATCTTTCAACGCTGCTACTAAATAATTTAATGATAAATTCACTTCAGCTCTTACAACATAAAAGTGTGGTTCGTCAGGTTCGAGAATAATTGCTTTTGTATAATCAGCTTTTGCTGCTCTCAACTGATTACTTTGAAAGTAAAGTTCTCCTCTTTCTATATAAGCCAAAACATTTTCTGGATTTTGTTCAATTACCTGGCTCCAATCAGCGATCGCTCCTGAAATATCACCTAGATTTTTTCTCACCCAAGCTCTATCTGCATAACAGTACATGCACTTGCGATCTAGTGATATCGCTATATTATAATGTTCTAAAGCAGATGATAGTTGTCCGAACTGACATAGCAACGCCCCGCGCTTATGTTGCAAAAAATGCTCGTCAGGACACAACTCGATGGCGCGATCGTATTCAGAAAAAGCTGCGGCTAATTCTCCAAGAGATTCTAAAATCTCTCCGCGATATGTATAGGCAGCAACAACATTTTTCGGATTAGTTTTATCTCGATGAATTACGGCTGCATAATCATCTAATGCTGCTTGTGTTTGAGCTAATTTTTTGTAAGCATTACCTCGATTCAAATAAGCAATCGCAAAATCAGGGTTAAGCGCGATCGCTTGAGAGAAATCAGCCACCGCAGCATGATAATCTCCAGTTCTCACCCATATATAGCCTCGATTCAAATAGCTATCACTGCGATCGGGTGCAGTGTCAATAGCCGTAGAAAGGTCTTTTAATGCCGCACTATAATCATTTAAGTAGCTATAAGCATTTGCTCGATTAACATGCGCTTGAATTTTATTTGAGTCAACCTCGATTGCTTTAGTAAAATCAGCAATAGCAGCTTCAGCATTCTGCTTTTGCTCTAGGTAAGTTATTCCTCGGCAAATATAAGCTTTATAGTGTAGCGGATCGATTTTTATTGCTAGATCGTAGTCAGAGATTGCTTTATCTGACATTTTTAAAATACTATAAAGGTTGCCTCGACTGTATATAACTTCCACTAAACTCGGATCGAGCTTAAGAGCTTTGTTAAAATATAAAAGTGCTATTTTAACATTACCTTCAAGTAACGCATGTAAACCATATTGCTTGTACTGCCAAGCTTGAAATTCTTTTACCATAATTTACTTGGATACTTCGATTGGATGTGGAAATGATAATACTCCTGAACTTTTCTGTATAGACAAACTTTATCTATCAAGAGAACATATTGATATGACACCAATCTAAGTGTCAAAGTTCTCTTACATAGAGGTGATTTAGTACTACACAATCTACAAGTTGTTAAGAGAAGACACTCAGAGTGCGCTCTAACAATCTTAGTAAATAGAAGACGTTTGTTTCAGTTTCGTTTGTAGCAGTATATTTGGATAAGTCTTTCAAATTTCTATTAGCTATGCGATCGCAGCAAAGCTTAATACTGTAAGTGGCAAAAGTTATAGCTTTACTAACTTATGAGGTGAAATAGTCTTCAATGTGATGTATTTAAGTACATTTCTCATGTAACTAAGATCGCTTTTCTCAGCTTTCTGTAGCCTTTCAGTTGCAAACTGCAAAACTCGCTCCGCTCGTCCATCCCAAGTAAAATTATGTACTTCTTGAAAAGCACAATCGGCAATAGTCTTAGCTAATAAAGGATTATTTAATAGAGTATCTATTGCTAATTTGAATGAGAGTGGTTCATCAGGTTCTGCCAACAGTGCATTTTCTCTATGTCGCAATACTGTTGCTATAGTCGGTAAAGCTGAAGCGACAATTGGTCTCTTAGCAACCATATAATCAAATAGCTTCAACGGACAAGTAGCTTCAGCCAGTTCCCAATACTTACTGGTAGGAAGAATTAGAATGTCTGCGGCATATAGATATAATGCTAGCTCAGATTGTGGTACGTGACCAAAAAATTGTATGTTTTGTAAATTCATCTGTTGACAAGTTGCTTTTACCCGGTTGATATCATCAATCCATCCTCCTACTAAAACAAATTCACATTCTGGCATCAGACTAGCAGTTTTCAAAATTGTTGGTATGCCTTTATAATCGTACAAATGCCCTGAATATAAGATAATTTGACTGTCTTGTTGTAAAGATAACTTTTGGCGGGCTAAAGATTTAGTTTGATAAGGAAGAAAATTTTTAATGTCTACGGCATTAGGAGCTACCAATGTTTTTTCAGGAAGCAAACCATGATTTAAATAGTTCTCTGCAAGTTGAGGTAATGTGGTAACAACACCAAGCAAGTTCTTGTTATCGAATAACTTTTTACATGTAGAACTAAGTTTTTCTGAAACTGGTTCGTGCCATTCCCAAAGCACAGGTATACACATTCTTAGCAAAATTTCAACCACAGGAAACGAACGAGTATAAATTAAGCAAGGAGCTTTAAAACAAGCGTATAAAATAGCTAGTTTATAAAAGATAAAATTTTCATAATTTTGGGGAAAAGGATATTCGATCTTAATATGCAGTGGTAGGCGAACTAGTTTAAATTTATCATACAAACCATACCAAGCTTGAAATTCTGAATCTATGCCTTTTAAAACTGAAAAAATATCTCCGCTAGTAACCAATTCAAAATTTCCAACTTTTTGAGAAAAAGCCTGCGCCATTTTAGCAGTTTGAATTGAGTGAGCCATTTTTGATGGTAGGTTTCCTTTAGATACATAAATTAGAGATTTTAGCGTTTCCATTTCACTTTTTTTGATAAGTTGTTTTTTGATGATACCAATGATTAGTACATGCAAAACCTATATACTATTGCTCGTATTTTCATGCTTAACCTTTCGCTTTGATAACACTAGTATATATAATATTTGCGATCGCGAAAACACTAGTTAAATCGAGTCACTGCTGTTTTTGGAAGATTGTTAGTTGCTTTTGCTAAAACTTCAGATACGACCTCTGTGTATCGAGCAAGACTGAATGTCTCCAATACTTTTTCACGAGTTTGCTTCCAGTCTACAGAATAAGCCGAACCGCTAGCGATCGACACAATTGATTCAGCAATCGACTCAGGTGTGTTTTCGCAAGTCCATAACTCTGTTTCTGGATTAAAAAACTCTCTCAAAGCCGGAGAATTCATGGTTAATGTAGGTAATCCTAATGAGAGGGCTTCAATCAACTTATTAGGAATAGCATGATACGCCTTATCTGTATTACCAAAAATACCTAATGCTAGATCGCAATAATTAACTAGATATTTAGGTAAGGAACCATTAATAAAGTTTAAATCTTTTCTTAGAAAAACTATAGATTCAAGCTGATATGACCGAATTTTTTCTACATAATTGTAAAAAGCTTTATTGTCTACACCAAAAAAGTTACAAGTAAATCGCAAGTTTCTTTCTCGCAAAATTTTTATTGCTTGTAATATGTTATCCAATCCATGTAAAGGAATAAATGTTCCCCACCAACAAATATTTAATTTGCCATCTTGCATCCAGCTTCTGTTGGGAAGCAAACAAGAAACATTACACAGAGGAGCTATATAAACTTTTTTTCTGTCAATATCAGTATTCAGAATCTGTTCCCAGTAAGTTAACTCTTGATTGGAGCTATGGATGAGATAGTCTGATTTCTTTAACGCTAGTATATCTTTTTCAATATATGATTTAGCGAGTTTGCTTCCATCGCCAACTCTTTTTCTATCCCTCACTTCAGTATCGTAAAGCGAGATATACATTTCAACTATGACTTTTTTCCTAAAAAGCTTTGCTACAAAAATAGTACTTTTGATGAAAATAGTATTCATTGGCAATAAGTAAATTACATCCGTAAATGCAGCTTTTATTAAAAGTTCAATCCAGTAAAACTTAGTTAATGTTTTTTCAAGTAAAGAGCTTTGCGTACTTAAGTTTACATAATAAAAGCTAGGACATAATTGAGAAACAAAATAATTTTTGGAACTAGATAAAAACTCGATGAGAGCTTGAGAACGACGATCTACGCGAGAAATATTGCCACAGAGCAAAACCTTGGCTTGGTTGATGGGTGCTAGCATTGAAGTAATATTTTTGAGAATTGAACTATTGGCGAAAATACATGAAACTATTTTTTAAGTACCGTGTTCTCTTCTTGCTTGAAATGTTGAAACATCTCATATTAAATAGTGAAAAAAACCGAATTAACTTTTATAATAATTTAGTTAGTGCAAGCTATATCTCAACAATTGCACCTATGCAGGGATGAAAGACGTAGCTTAATAGAAATTGAATTTCATGAAAAACTCGAATTGCTACTTTGTAAATTACAATACATTATCCAAGCTTTCATCCTGTTTAATGAAACTTCAGACTTAACTAACAGCATGTGCTTTTTTACACGATAAATATTATTAAGTTGTAAAAATCAACGATGAACTAAAAATATTTCAGACTCTGACTTGTGTTGCTTAAGTGCACTCTTAGTGTCTTCTCTCACAATCTATAACGCCGCGATCTATAACGCCCATAGCGCTACTTTACTTGTATTAATAATTTTAGTATTGATAGTTAAATTAGTCACTTAAAACTCTATTGAATAATGGTTTTTACTGTCATGAATTTAATAATTATATTTTTGCTTTATCATCATGTTCAGTTATAAGTCAGTTTTTGTCAATACATAAAAGTTACAGAAAAGTTCAGGACAAGGAGCGAAATTGTCTTTACAAATATGCAAAACGCAAACATCAAACACAAGACAAGGAATAGGCTCTATCTTACTATTCCGCTTTGTGAACTATGGTTTACTGGTGCTAGCACTGCTCGATCTCCTAGAGATACTCGTCCCCATGCGCTTGCTAAATTCAGTGGGATTTTTGTGACTAGCACCGTTGTTAGTGCTTGACACTTTGCGGCTTCAAATCAAAATGGATGCTCGCACCCAATTGTCAATCTTGTTTTATTACAATTCCTTAACCTTTAATGCAGCTTGAAGATATTTATCAATATTTTGCCAATCCTCCAGAGATTTATCTTTGCCAAGAGCAAGCAGTTTGTTATATCCTGTCGGTCTTGCTTGAAGGTGAATCTTATGGCTCTGGATTGATTCAAAAGCTCGAACGTGAAGAGTCTCGCTATCGCCTCTCCGATACCGTGTTATATGCAGCGCTGAAATTTCTCGAAGATGAAGGAGCGCTCGCGGGGTACTGGCAAAAACTAGAGGGTCGCGGTCGTCCCCGACGAATGTTCCGGCTCAATCACCAATGGCAAGATGAAGCACGAAAGCTAGCAAAATTATGGAGCGATAGCATCACCAAATGTAAATAAATCAGTCAGCCTTTTAGGCGCAGAACGCCTCTGCTGCGGGATAGCTGGGCGATCGCTTCTACGATTTCATCTCCAATTTTTCGAGTAATTTAGGCAGATCCTTCTGAGATACTTGGCGATGCTCGGTTTCGATCGCATCAACCCAAGATATACTTTTCCCCATTGTTGCGGCAAAGAAAGCCCTCGACCAGCCTTTAGCTTTTCTAGCTTCTCTAATCGCAGCACCAGATGGCGGCTGTTGTTTGGGACGTTCCACGCCTCTAAGCTGGTTTGGCGACTTGGCAATCTCTGCCAGCGCTGCTTCTGGTAAATCGAATCGCCATGTAGCATCTAAAAGTTGACTCCAGAAGCCGATTGGTCTTTTCGCACCATCGTTATTTATCAACCACGCTGGACCAGTTTCTACCTCGACTCGCCATCCAGTCGCTTCAATTACTTTCAAGTCAGTCGCCAAATCGTCAGCTAGTTGCCGTCGTAGTTGCCGATCTTGCTCTGCTACCGCAATTTTAGCCATACCATACGCAATTTGCATCAGAGATTTGCCGGAAAAGACTTCGCGGCATCCCGGCTTGACTTGAAAAATCAGCCAAATTAGCATTCGAGCTGCACCAGCATTTTGCTTACCAATGCTAAACAGCGTTTGTACTGTTTTTTTGGTAATAACTCCCGTATAGTAATAGTACTCAGACTTATTTAAAAAGTACTTCGCCCACAATCCAGGTTGAACGATGACTTTTAAACCTGTCAGCTTCGGATTGCCTGCCTTATCTGTCTCAAAATCTCTTGCAACATTGACATTCCAGATTTTTAAATCGGCTACGGTAAAGGCTCCTACCTTGCCTTGTTTTTCCCAAACTACGTGAGCTAATATCTGTGCAGGCTGTCGTACCAGGTCATACAGAATTGTCAGTTGCTCATGTCTGCATAAATCTCTACGTTTGATTAATCCGGTGTATTCCAGCAGTTGTTTATCATCTAATAGAAACTCACTTTGCCACGGATTATGCAGATTTGCAGCAGCGGCGCAATAAATTAGATGAATAGCGCCTGCTCTAGGATCGAATCGATCTATGACAGCTAAAGCTGCTGTCTCAGATATGGTGTCAGGAGACAAGTTTTCTAAATTGTCAGTGACGTAGTAAGAGATCGTGCCTTTTTTGCCATCAGCTGCTTTTTCATAGCTCAAATTGTTTTGGGTTTCGGTCTTCCAGGGTAGATCGCGCTTTTGAGATAACACTTCTGCCACTCCATGCAACAAGAGTGACAAAGCTGCAAAACTCGTCTTGCCATCTGGAAACAGAGAAGCTTTCTTGAATGGTTTGGTTGGAGATTTCAGCTGCCTAGACTTCAGAAGAATCTCTTTGACAGTCCCCAATTTACTTGTCTGAGGTGACGTGGTAGTTGATTCTGTAGCGATCGTTTCTTCGCGGTCTACTTCGGTCTTGCCTGTGTCATTTCGCCGAAGAATAACTATTTGTATTGCCAGTTGAAGCAGGCTTCCAAGCCGATTACGCAGTAATTCTGGTAAATTCATTTCTTGCTTGGTATACCGATCGCATTCATCGGATTTTTTGCTCTTGCTGGAAACGCAAATTATTGCATCTCCATCTAAACATATCTCGGATTCAACGATATTTTCCTACCTAATTTGGTAGAACTTGCGGGGTTTGTTGAAGTATTAATTACAGGAATGCTGATTAAGTGAAAGTGTACGAGTCAATCCGATCTATCAAAAGGTATAGTCTAAAAGTAGTACTGATAAAAGTAGGCGATCGCATAAGTGCCGTCTTCATCAGCAGATTTGAGCCGATTGGATTTAGTATAGTTCTAAAGTACTAGTATCGTCTCATTTTTTCCCAAACGGGTTGAATAAATTTGCTTTAAACAGCATCAAAATCTTACCGAACAATAGTTTTACAATATTACATCTACTGCTAGAAACAAGTCACACTTTTGCTAGAAACAAGTCACACTTTTTCATTATAGTGCTTAGATTTAAAATACTTACATTAAAATCTTACATTTTTAGCTCAAACTGAAAATGTAAGGGCTATTGAATTGATCGAATAATATATTTTTCTAAATCTACGGTTTTAGAGATAGCCTCAAAGTAAAATCATTGTAAATGAAGTAATAAAAAACCTTGCAGCCTGTAAGTTTTAGGGAATGTTACTCAATTAACACAGAGATTGCTCGCCATAACGAAGTCAAATATCTGTCTGCATGAGTAGTGAAAAATTCAAACTTTGATTCTGTGGATAGGTGAAAAGAATATAGCTTTGATGGCTTAATATTGGATGGGTTATTAATCGTGAATTATTTCTAAGTGGAGAAGAAAGTTATGCCATTACTAAGCATTAATGATTTCGATACAGACTATCAAAGTACCTTTGAAGAAAATGACATCAAAGGTATGGATGTTTACGGTGAAGGAGATGGGGAAAAATTTGGTACAGTAAAAGATATTTTAGTAGACGAACAAGGTAATTTTCGGTATTTTGTTATTGACGTAGGATTCTGGATTTTTGGTAAAAAAGTACTACTGCCAGTTGGTCGCGCTCGGATCGATCGCAACGCTCATCGCCTCTATGCCAGCGGTTTGACTAGAGAGCAGGCGGATCGCTTACCCGAATATACAGAAGGCATGACAGCAGACTACGATTACGAAGAACGGGTAAGAGGAGTTTATCGTACAGAAGCTTCTTTAGATGCATCAGCACCTCTAAACTCAGCGTCTACTGCTGCAATGATGGGTACTGCTACGCCAACTAGCTATAACCGCGACACTTACACTTACGAACATGACAAAGATTTATACGATACAAGCACTCATAGCGATCGCACCATTAAACTTTACGAAGAGCGGTTGATTGCCAGCAAACAGCGCCGCAAAACTGGAGAAGTTGCGATTGGCAAGCACGTTGAAACTGAGACAGAACGAGTTTCAGTTCCAATAGAAAAAGAGCGCGTCGTGATTGAAAGAATTACCCCAACCGATGCAGGTAGGGCTGTTGCACCTGGCGAAGTTGACTTCCATGAGGGTGAAGTTGCCCGTGTAGAAGTGTATGAAGAAGTTCCAGATATTCATAAAGAAGCCTTTGTTAGAGAAGAAATCAGAGTTAAGAAGGTTGTAGAACAGGAAACTGTGGAAGCACAAGAAACGATCCGTCGGGAAGAATTAGATATCGATACTGATGGTCGTTCAGTTATCAGTGACCAGTGACTAGTTATCAGTGACCAGTGACTAGTGACTAGCGATCGGTTAATTCTAACTTCTGACTCCTGACTGCTTTTTACTGACAACTGACAACTGATAACTGTTCTATTCATTTGTAAATTGTAGGAGGTAGAAATGAGTTTGATTAAAAAGTTTCGGAAAATTGCGACTGTGCTGCTCTTAGTATTATTTGTGACTACAACTACAGCCTGTAGCAGTGCAGTTCAAGCCAAACAGCCAACAACAACGCTACCAACAGCTAGCCGGAGTGCAGATTACTCGCAAATAGCGAGAGGAAACACTCAAGCCGGACAAGATTTTGGTAGTTGGGTCGTGCAAACGGCTAGGGGAATGGTTAAAGATGCCTACGTGCGCGACAACAATAAATTAGGTGTTGTCATCTCACCTGAAGTTCGCCCAAACGAAGTTAAGCCATTAGCAAAATCTCTAGCTCAAGGTTTTCGCCGCAATTTCCCCAATCAAGATTTGACTGTGTTGATGTACGCACCGGATAAAAAGCTAATTTTGACAGCTAAGTACGACACTCAAACTAATCAGATTGAATACAAGTAGGTCGTTAATCATTTGTCATTGACTATGAATGCAAATGGCGGTTGTAACAAGGAGAAAAAAATGAGTAGTAGCGACAAATATAGAAAAGAAGTCATGAACGATCTCGCTCAAGGTAATGTAGAAAACCTTGACGCTCCCACAAATTTAGCGCAAGATTACGAAAATTTTGACGATTTTGCTCAACGCTCATCTCACGAAGAACGTCGCCGCTTATTCGGTCGCTCTTTCCACCCAGATCGGATTCCGACAAATCAGATGGAACCGGAATTGCAAAAAGCGATCGCCCAGATTAAACCAAATGAAAGAGATGATGTGGCGCGGGCTTTCTTTAAGCATTTAGGTAAAAGAGGACTGCACGATCGCGATTTAGAAAAGCAACTAGGGCTATCTACCCATCACGCCAGCCGGATGAATGCCGACGATGTAAGTAAATTAGCTGCATTTGCTTATCACAACCATCCCGATATTTTTCAAGAGGTATTAGCGGAACAACCTGCCTTCGTGAAATTCCTCAGCAATCCACTCGTCGGTGCTGCATTTGGTGCGATCGCGGCTAAATGGTTAGGTGGTCGCAAGTAAGTACAAATTGCATCGGAGAGAGAGACTACTACAAGCATTAACCGAAACAAAGCCGAGAAATGGTTTTACTGTAACAGGTAAAACTGGTTCTCTCGGTTTTGGTCTAGAAGGAGGCGGGGCTATTTCTCTCAACTTTAACGGTTGGTTGAGGATGAATCACTTTGATTTTGGATCGATTACCTGCTTGACGATCGCATTAGCAAATGCTTTTAGCGATCTTCTTTGTGTGAAACAAAATTTTACTTTTGAATATAACTTAAGCCTGCATCATTTCTAACAGCTTAAATACAATCCTTGAGGAGTAGAACATTCCTCACTTGGGAAAGTAGTAACGATCTTAGTTAATAGCTAAGCTGACAATTAAAGGGCATCTCAAATAAGAAATTTGACTTGCGATCGAGCATGAATGGAGTAAATCATATGTGGGAAATCGCAGAAATAGCAAAACAATTTGACTTTGCAAATCTTTACTTAGCACAAATTATCACAGAAGAAATTCTGACTCCAGAAGAAGCTGCCGCAGTCTTTTCGGGTCCGCAATTCTTGGTGGCATTGGTTGCAGGTGTAGTGATGGCGTTTGCCTTTCAACTCCTGTTAACTAACTTTTCCGTGGCTGTAGGTATTTCCGCCTTGGGTGGAGGAGATGCTGAGGATACGGATAATTTAAGCAGCACAGTCCGCAAAATCTCAGCCGCAGTGGGTCTTTTGGCTTTGTCAACTGGTGGCGTAGCTCTGTTCGTGGCTAGTTTTTTAGCAGTGAAACTCAGCTTAGTCAGCAGTGCGGTATTAGGGGCGATTATTGGGGTAACGATCTGGTCTACCTATTTTTCTATCCTGTTGTGGTTAGGATCGACTACAGTTGGTTCGCTGATCGGTTCTTTAGTCAGCACTGCTACCTCTGGCTTTCAAGGACTACTAGGGACAGCAGCTACCGCTTTGGGTGCTAATGCAGCGAAAAACCAAGCTGTGGACACGGCTGAAGCGATCGCCGCCGCAGTTCGGCAAGAATTCACTACAGGACTCGACCCAGACGCGATCGGCAAGACATTGCAAAAGTCTTTGGGAAATTTACAACTACCGCAACTGAATCTAGACGAGATTCGCGGTCAGTTTGAAACGATTCTCAACAGCTCGGATTTAAAATCTGTGGCTGATAGCGATTTGCTACGTAACATTAACCGCGAAACATTTGCAGATTTAGTCAGCGATCGCACGGATTTATCCAAACAAGATGTCAACCGGATTGTAGACCAGCTGCAAGGCGTTTGGCAGCAGGCGATCGGCAAAGGTGAAGCAGATCCGCAAGCTCAATTAAGTCAATTTATCAAGTCAGCTTCGCCCGAACAACTCAATTCCAGCGATTTGAGCGAAAAACTAGAACAACTAGTACAAAGTAGCCAATCGAACGGGAAGCAAAGCAACGGTTGGGGAAATCGAGCCGTGCAATTGGGAGTAAGCGCCTTGACAACAGCAGTACTCGAAAGAACTAATCTGGCTGGAATTGATGTGGAAAACATTTCTGGTCAACTGCAAAAATTCGTCGATAAGCTGCCAGAAGTAGACCGAGAAAAAATTTCCGGTCAGTTACAGCAATTTAAACAACAGGTGCAACAGCAAGCGCAAAAACTACCAGCACTGCCAAATAGCGCCATCCGCAGCGATGTGGATGATTATCTGCTGAAATCTTACCCGTGGCATCTCAACCGCGAAACGATTAAGCAAGAATTTAGAGACGTTATCTACGATCCGCAAGCAGATACAGGTAAAGTTAAACAAGAGCTAGAGCAGCTAGACAAAGATTATTTCACACAAAAACTGAATCAACGCGGCGATCTACTTGAGAACAAAGTCCAAGAAGTTGCCCAGCAATTAGAAGAGATCCGCACCGAGATTTTAGCTACGGTTTCTGCTGGTGCATCACAAGCGCAATCGCAAGATCTGCGTAGCCGTGTAGAAAATTATCTGCGTTCGACTGGTAAGGAAGAACTAAATCCCGAAGGAATTGAGCGCGACTTCCAAACTCTTCTAGAAGATCCAGAAGCGGGTGTGGAAACACTCAGCGATCGCCTATCGCAATTTGACCGCGAGACTTTGACTCAACTGCTCAAACAACGCCAGGATATTAGTGAAGAGGAAGCAAATAATATTGTCGGTCAACTCGAAAGCACTCGCGATCGCGTTGTCAACAAAGCTAAAGAATTGCAAGAGCAGGCGCAAGCTAAAGCAGCAGAAGTAAGGCAGAAAGTAGAAGAGTATCTTCGCAATACTAATAAAGAAGAACTCAACCCTGAAGGCATCGAGCGCGATTTCCGCACCTTGCTAGAAGATCCGCAAGTGGGAATTTCTGTATTACGCTCAAGATTATCGCAGTTCGATCGCGAAACCTTAGTCGCATTACTATCGCAACGTCAAGATTTGAGCGAGGAGCAAATAAATCAAACTCTCGATCGCCTTGAATCAGTCCGCGATAATATCTTACAAGCGCCGCAACAGCTAGCAGGCAAAGCGAAAGAGCAATACGACAAAACGACAACAGCGATTTCCGAATATCTACGTAACACCAACTTAGAGGAACTCAATCCTGAAGGCATCCAGCAGGATTTACGTAAAGTATTGTCAGATCCTCAAGAGGGAGCCATAGCATTACGCGATCGCTTGTCTCACGTCGATCGGGAAACCTTGGTGAAACTACTGTCGCAACGGCAAGACTTGAGTGAAGAACAAGTCAACCGCGCGATCGACTCTGTGGAAGAAGCAATTAACAGCATTGTGCAAGCACCGCGCCGCTTGGCAAGCCGCGTCCAACAGCAAGCGATCGATTTTGAGACAACTTTAGAAGGTTACTTGCGGAATACGAATAAAGAAGAACTCAATCCCGATAGCATTAAGCGCGACTTGCAACTATTGCTCAACGATCCCCGTGCTGGATTGGGTAGTTTGGGCGATCGCCTCTCGCACTTCGATCGTTCGACGATTGTGGCTTTACTGTCTCAAAGAGAAGATATTTCGGAAGAAGAAGCAAATCAAATTGTCGATCGCATCCTGACTGTACGTAACTCTGTTGCCGAGCAAATTGAGAAAATTCAGCGTAGCGTACAGTCTGTTATCGACTCAGTTTTCGATCGCATTCGCAGCTACCTCAACTCGCTAGAGCGTCCCGAACTCAACTACGAGGGAATTCAGCAAGACTTCACCACCTTGTTTGACGATCCGCAAGCGGGATTTGATGCTCTACGCAATCGCTTGAGCCAATTCGATCGCGACACACTAATCGCCGTGTTGAGTTCTCGCGAAGATATTTCCCCAGCCGATGCCGAGCGGATTGTGGGTCAAATTGAAGGTACGCGCGATCGAGTGCTGCATCAAGCCGAACGCATTCAGCAAGAAACGCAAAAACGGCTGGAAGCTTTGAAACAGCAAGCACAGGCAACAGCAGTAGAAACCAAAAAAGCCGCATCTGGTGCAGCTTGGTGGTTGTTTGGTACGGCTTTGACTTCTCTTGTCGCATCTGCGATCGCCGGAGCGTTAGCCGTGAACGGGATCGGCGGATTGTTTTAAAGTTTCCACTTGAATTTTGAAATTGGAGCAAAAAAATGACTTTAGGCTACCACAGACGAGCAGTAGGCACATTTGAGCGGCGTAAAGATGCGGAACGCGCCCTGAATGAATTAAAGCATTCTGGTTTTGGGATGGGTCGGGTTTCCATCATCGCCCAAGATGCAGACAGCAAACCTGATATTGCTGGTGTAGATGTAGAAGATCGCGATCGCGTCGGGAACAAAGCCGATGAAGGTGCTGCTACTGGAGCGGTGACAGGCGGCGTTTTAGGCGGACTGACTGGTTTATTGGTTGGACTAGGTACTTTAGCAATTCCTGGTGTTGGTCCAGTGATGCTAGCGGGCGAAGTTGCTACAGCCCTGGCTACGACTGCGGCTGGTGGTGCGATTGGTGCGGCTGCGGGCGGTTTGCTAGGCGCACTAATTGGCTTGGGGATTCCCGAGGAAAGAGCCAAAGTTTACAGCGATCGCGTTTCTAGAGGACATTATTTAGTTATTGTGGATGGCACTGACGACGAAATCGCCCATGCAGCCAGAATCCTCGGCGGTGGCGGGATTCAAGAATGGGGTGTATATAACAACCCAAATGCGACCACTACCCGCACCGATGTTGTGACTGATGTAGCGCGGGTGAATTCGACTAGATCGGCTTACCGCACCGAAGGCATTGTCGATAACGTCAATACCGTTAACCCCACCTACCGCACCGAAGGTAGTATTGACGATGCTCCTGAAGTCATTATTATCGATCGTCGGGACGAGACTCACTGAGAACAAGCATAGTATTGACTAATGGGTGGAAGGACATACTGTCAGTGCGATACTATCTCGCTCGGAGACTATAGCAGTTCTAAATGATGTGTAAAGTAGGCTTCTAGCCTGCCGCAGGCTAGAAGCCTACTCCACGTTCATGAATCAAATAGGATTGCTATAGTATTTGCTTGACAGTACAGGCTTGTCTTTTGTTATTGCAGTCAGCAACAATGCGATCGCCAATTTGAATATCCAATACTTGAATTTTTATGACTTTAGCTCTGTTAGGGTTTTCCTAACGTTTGCTAAATTCTGCATGTGGTACAACAATGATGCCATTTCAACCTGTAAAAACTGAAATTTCAGACAGCTAGCTTAGTAGCGGGAACGTCGTTTACGCTGCTTATGCTTAGCGAGTTCCTTACGCTTATGTTTTTCAATTGGCGTTTCAAAGTGACGATGTTTCTTAATGTCTAAAAAAATCCCTGCTTTAGAAACTTCGCGCTTAAATCGACGCAAGGCTGACTCAATTCCTTCATTTTCACCCAAAATAATTTGTGCCATCTATTTTCCTCTCAATTGAGTAAATTAGGATAGAATTTGGGCAATTTATCCTGAAATTAAGTTGTTAGCAAAAAAGGGTAGACTCCCGATCTACCCTTAAACCTTAGAGTTAATTATCTGTCTTAAAGCTTAGTAGCGGCTAGAGAAATTACCTCTGCGATTACCACCGAATGAGCCTCTGTCTTCTCTAGGCTTTGCCTTATTAACCTTCAGGTTGCGCCCCATCCATTCAGCACCATCAAGAGCATCAATGGCGGCTGTTTCTTCAGTCTCTGTATCCATTTCCACAAAAGCAAAGCCGCGCATCCGACCAGTTTCGCGATCGGTTGGGAGTTGCACCCGCTTTACAGAACCGTACTCTGCAAAAGCAGCGCTGAGGTCTTCTTGCGTTACCTCGTATGATAAATTGCCGACATATATAGACATATGATTGTCTCCAAAATCAAAAGGTGTAGAGATTTAGATTTCGGAGAGAAGCCTGTTAATGTTAAAAACAAACGATATAACCGAATTTTAGTCTCACCCACTATACTAGCGCACTATTGAACTCTCACACGAGAGCGATCGCGTCGGAATGGGCGTATTAATACATCTTATGTTAGCGATAAAAGACCTTCGCCATACTTTAACAAGCTGTGTAAACGATCCCTCCGGCATCGCTAGATGTATGCGCTCAAAAGCCTTTGGTGCTTTGTTTTGTGGAACTTTGCTCTTGATTTATTTAGTTGGGATCTAGTCAAAAGATAGATAACTCCGATTGAGTGCGGTCAAGACTAGTCGTTGAAATATTCAAGCAGATCGACAGAAATATTTTGTTATAATAATTTACATACGCTTACACGAGGGCATCCATGCGCTACACCGATAAAGAAGGGAATACCCTCAACCTGAATGAATGTATGACTGCCGATAGCTTCTTGATGGAGCCTGACGTTTATACCTGCGAACCACTGGAAATGCATTTCAACCAAAACGGAGATCTCAAAGCCGGAAAGAGACCGAAGAAAGCAGTAGTTAGCAAATCTTTGTAGTGGCGATTAGCTCAGTATGACAATAGCGAGCGAACTAGGTATCTAACCTCAGACAAAGATATCTAGCTAGACTCTATCTTCTAGTTTTCGCCCCAGTGGGGCAGGAGTCAGCGATGAATCAGCCCATTAAATTATCTATAGAGCAAGAATTTAGCCTCAGAAGCTTTGCCGACCAAGTGCAGCAGATGTCCCGCGAACAAGCCCAGGAATTTTTGATTGTGCTGCATAAGCAGATGATAATTCAGAAAACAATGTACCAGGAATTTCTGAAGCATGAGTGGCATCTGGACTAGGATCGCGCTTTTGGGGCAGAGCTGGGGAGAAAGCGCCTCCGAAACCTCTATCTACCTGCTTTATATATCTCAAATAATAGTGGGATTTTGAAAGGTTCGCATCCCTCACATAGAACAACGTAAGGCTTGAAAAATAGCATTAGCTTCTTCAACAAGCTAAGATTCGAGTGCGCGTTATGAGGCTGTTGGTGGTAGGACAATTTTTCGAGCTAACCCCATTTGCTTCAGGAGCAGAATTGTCCACCAGGTTAGATCGATTTCCCACCACTTCCAACCCGCTTTTGCCACGTTGGGATAGGCATGATGGTTGTTGTGCCAGCCTTCCCCGTAGGTGAGAATTGCTGCCCACCACAGGTTACGAGAATTATCATCGGAGTCATGGCTGCGGTAGCCAGTGATATGACTTGCAGAGTTGATCAGCCAAGTACTGTGCCAAAGTATCACTGTTCTTAGGAATAGTCCATAGATAACGAATGACCAACCCCCAAGCAGGTATAGTCCAACTCCGAGTGGGATTTGCAGCAGCAGATAGTAGCGATCGAGCCAACGGTAGAACCCATCTTTTGCTAAATCCGGTGCAAATTTCCGGTTGGATTCATACTCAAAAAATTCTGGACGTTTGTACAGTAGCCAACCCATATGGCTCCACCAGAAACCCCGTTTTGCAGAGTAGGGATCTTTGTCAATGTCTTCGGTATACGTGTGATGTCTGCGATGCCCTGCAACCCAAAAAAGTGGACCACCTTGCAATGCTAGCGAACCGATCAGGGCGATCGCATATTCTAAACCCTTCGGTACTTGCAAACTACGATGAGTCAGCAATCGATGATACCCCAAGCAGATTCCAATGCTGCCAAATAACCAGTGGAGGAAGACTGCTACCCCCAATGCCGACCAGGAGAAAAACCAGGGTGCTAACAAAGCTATAGCATGAACTGCCGCAAAAAACGTTATGCTCGTCCAATCCAATACGAGCGGCTGACCGTTCCCACGGTCAGTTTCAACCATATTCGTCATGAAAACCTTACTTATTACTTATACTTTATATCCTAGCCAAGTGTTTTATCGTTCGTGTCCGCCTAGAGTTTGAAGTAGCTGTACTGCTAAAGTAGAGAACTACAAATTATTGGAAGGTTAAATTGAATACAAACTATCTTCACAACTTTAAGCTGTTGAGCGTGGCGACAACTACAGCAGGTCTCAGAGCTTGAACTGGTTGGTCATTGCGATCGCTATACAGTGGTTGATAAACTGGCATTTTTTGGTAACAGTGACTACAACGCCAGTAAATTCCTGCCAAATCTATATGACGGAGCAAAATGTATGAACAACAAGGGCATGTAGACTTCCTCAATCTAGATTGCCCAGCATACACGGCTAGATTCTCTCGGCTGTTTTCAGTTGTATAAGGAGTCAGTGATTGAAGAGACTTATTTAATAAAACTTGCATTTTTCTAACCTATGTTTTGTTAATATTCGATTTAATTTTTATCTGGGATCGCAGCAATCTACAGCTGAATCCATAGCTCTTATCTGCACTTCAAGTTTAAAATCTCTCGATTGAGCCTTTAACTATGTCTTTTTTCGGAAGTGACTGCGATCGCAATTCTGGAGCAACAAAGCGGGCAAAGTCAGATGAGACAATTAGTAGAAATTAAAATAAAGATCGTTTGAATCTCGCGGTAGTAGAAACCTACTTGCAACAGTACGCATGTCCCATTTTTTACTGCACTGCTGCGTTCTTGTAGATTCAGCAGCTAGAGAAACCAAAAAGCAATTGCTTCCCGCTGGAAATCTTTTCTACAAGCGGCTCAACGAAACGTCCTTTAACTCAATCCTAGCTCTATTCACTGTGAGGATACGACCCATCCATTCAATGCCTCTCAGCATCTGAACTGCCGATATTTCTTCGGCACATGTTTCCATTTCTACTACAGCAAATCCTCTGTTCTTGCCAGTTTTATGATTTGTAGGTATATGAACCTGTTTCACAATTCCATACTCTAAAAATATCCGCTTGAGGTCGTCTTCTTCAACCTCAGAAGATAGATTTTCTATATAAATTGACATGCAATACCCCCAAACCTATTAGGTGTAGAGCTTTAGATTCGGGAAGATGTCTATGGCAGAGTGTCTAATGCTTAGTCACGTAGCCGAAAATAATTCTCGTTGGTTTAATCTTAGCATAAAATGCTCGATCGCGCTTAAAGAACTAATTCTTGAGCAGCTTTTTCAGTAGCTTTTTAACTTCCTCAAACTCGCGTTTAATCATTAATACAAAGCTTCTACCTTTTGTCGGAAGGCAATTAAAGCGTGCTTGCCATGATGCTCTTTAAGTGCCAAGAAAATAGTATCTGAGACTTCTGGCGACACAATTGTCTTGATTTCAATATTAGTGTTGTAGCCTGCCATGTCTCCCAAGCGTCTGCCGTGACCACCCTCACCCTGCACTTGAATAATAGTGTAGCCACTAACATTGTGGCTTTTCAGTAATTGGACAATGCTATCTTTGAGTACTGTTTCACCGATAATAGTAACTAGGACGGCAGATTGGGTTGGGGTAGCTTCGGGTGACATATAAAACTCCACTTTAGTATTAGGTTCTACTCTGGGTCATTTAACCAATTTTATCCGACCAGACCAACCAAAGCTTAAATTGCTCGGCAGAATTCGATTGGAGTTATGTTACATAGACCTAAAATACTTAAATCGATAGCCCTTGCTCTACTGCATAGCACCGATTAAGTAGTCGAAATAAGCACCAACTTCGCCAGCGTCTTCTCCAGACATCATCGTGCTGGTGACATTCTTCATGGCTCGGACGCTCTCGACGACAGCTTCGATAGGAGTCCCCAGAGATCTGTACATTTGGCGGACACCAATCACCCCAATTTCTTCAATTGGCGTAGCATCACCAGCCACAATAGCGTATGTAATCAAACGTAGATAGTAATCCATGTCCCGCAAGCAGGTTGCAGTCATTTCCCGACCGTAAGCATTTCCCCCAGGAGAAACGATGTCCGGTCGCCTTTGGAACAGTTGACTTCCAGCTTGTTTGATAATGCCTTCTCGATTAGCTGTCAGCGCTTGAGCAAGGCGCAGGCGGCGATCGCCACTCTGGGCTAAGATCTTAATCTGCTCCAATTCGCCAGGGGTAGGATAGCGAGTTTCTGCGTCTGCGTTAACAATCAACTTCTTGACAATACTCATGAATGGATTCCTTTAAAGAAATGAGAGCGAATTTATTCAAACCATCGCGATTCAATGTAAATATTAGGTCTATACTTTTTGTCGACTTAAACCTAATAGGGCGATCGCTTCTTTCTATTCAGTGTATTTTATTTCCTATTTTGAAATCTGAATATCTTACTAAATTCGGTTTACACCAAGGAGCGAAAAATCTCTAGTAAGGAGTTGCGGGCTTCAAAACGCGGTATGGCTGCCCTGAAGTACTAACCACATTAGGATGACAGCTTGAACCTGACTCAGCAAGTCGTGTAGTTTCTCACCCTCGATCGCTTCTGTATCTAAAAGTTGAGTTGCGATTGTCTCTAGTAATACACTGGATTAACCTTTGGGGTTCAGACAGCTTGAGTTCCCTGCCTCCAATTGAGTGTGAATTCCTTATGCGGCTTTTTCCGAGCGAATATGACGCGAAAAACGAAGTATGAATCCCTTCGGCTTGATATCCCGATCTTGGTAGTCCTTTAAGTCAGTCCAAGAATGTATATGAGGATATCAGCTCTATCTGTTGATGTTCATATAGAACATTGCTGCCGAGCCACCAATGCAGATTGTCTCGAATTTTATTTTGTAGTGATGTCTTGAGATTAGAAATAGCTCCAAGAATTAGTTAAATTTAACTGTGTATTAATTTGTTAAGCTCGAAAGGTTCATGACAACTTATTTGTCAGTGAAGCTGACCTAGCCAACGGCAAAGGCGCGATCGCGATCAGCATCATTACAGGGTAACTGCTAACTTATAGAAGATTCCAGAAGTGAAGAAAGCCTTGACCAGAAAATACTTCAATTAAGATGACAGACAAAAAACCAATCATTGCTAAACGACCGTTCCAAATTTCAGATTGGGGTGTAAATCCCCAAAGCCAAGCATTGCGATCTTTAAGCGAAGAAGAAGTAAGATTTGTGTTAGCAGACATAGTTAATACTCCAATTTTTGTTAGCGATTTGCTCGGTGATGTAAAGTCATTACTGTTTCTTGGTTTTCAGCAAACCAAAATCTAGCTCTATTTGCCAATCCTTTTTCAGAATTCCTTTGTATATCATGTTCTGAATTATCATGTGCTTGTACTGCAAGATCGATAACTCTTGAGCTTGTTCGCGAGACATTTGCCTTACTCGGTCGGCGAAACTTCTGAAGATAAATTCCTGCTCTAAAGTTAATTCGATAGTTCGATCCATCGCTGCCTCCCGTACCCAATTTAGGGTGAAAACTGTCAGCCGATGTTGCATTAAGAGCTAGAAATCTAAATCTGAAATCAATCGACTCCTAGTGTTAACGACTTGCCAAAAGCAAAGGCAGTTAACGGAATTGACGTAGCGATCGCAACAGTAAAGACACCTTGGAAAGCATTACAACATTGCTCTCCAGATATGGGATACTCAGATAGAAAATCGACTCTTTAATCGGATAGATATCGCACGTACCTTGGTGATTAGAGGCACACAGAGCTATCTCTCCTACTTTTCACCTCGCACAATCAATGTAACATACTATTTACATATTTAGATACTTAGAGCTGATTGTGATGTTGCTTCTACCTTTACCAACAACTCTGCATCGATCGCGTAGAAGTATGTTACACCCTGCCATTATAAGGATTACTCCCGATTGAGAACATTTCGCAGCTCAATCGGTTCCAGCATTCAGAATGGGATTTTATAATGTCGATCGACCCTTGCCAAGTAGCGGCTCGGCTCGTACAATTCCCAGAAACAATATGTTATCTTCCGGTAGAGACGCAAAATTTTGCGTCTCTCAGCCGAACTAGATATTAAAGTTGGGCGGTAAGATAACGCGATCGACAATGTGAACCACACCATTGCTAGCCGGAATATCTGCTTGGGTTACGGTAGCATCATTGACTTTCACAGAGTTAGCAATTTGGTCAGCTTGAACGTTGACATTTGCACCTTCTACCGTTTTCACGTCTCCCGATTGCAGTTGATTGGCACTCACTTGACCAGGGACGACATGGTAAAAAAGAATCTGGGCAAGCTGTTGGCGATTTTCTGGTTGTAGCAGGCGTTGTCGAGTTTCTGCGGGAAGGGCATTGAAGGCAGCATCCGAGGGTGCGAACACCGTATATGGACCCTGAAGTTCTAAGACTTCGTTAGCATCTGTTTCATCAATGACGGAAGCAAGGGTTTTTAGTGAAGGATTTGCTTGCACTACATCAACTACATGATTATCATCTGCCTCTGCTTGCCCAGCAGGAGGGGTTGTAGTTCCTGGTGTCGTGCCTGGTGTTGGCTCAATTGGGGATGTTGTAGCACCTGGGGATGGCTCAGTCGCGGTCGGAGGGGTCTGTGCTGTTTGTTGTGGTTCGCAAGCAGCGATGACTGGGAGAATCATCAAACCTGCCGCGAGTCCTGCTAATTTTTTCATCGTGTGAGTATGATTTTGAACCTTCATCCGATCTATCCTCTGTTTTTGAAATTAAATTTTTCCAAATGTTAAATTCAGAGCGCAAATTCTCTGGAATTTTTTCTGGTACAGTCCACAAGTAAATCGTTCTGCCGTCTATCTGCTCGACTCTTTCGGGTTTCCACTCACCCATGCCATAGTTATGAGAAACAATGCGAGTTCCTGGCTTAAGTTCTTGCAACAGCTTGGGACGCAGTTTGAGATTGTTCTCTGTCAATAAATAAAGCGTCACGACTGTTGCTTCGCTCATGTCAGTTTGAAACAAGTCTTGCTGGCTAAACTGGACGCGATCGCTGACTCCTGCTGTTTTTGCATTCCGATTTGCCTCTTGAACGAGTTGAGGGTCAATCTCTATACCAATTCCCCTGGCTCCGTATCTTTGAGCAGCAGTTATGGGAATTCGTCCATCTCCGCTACCAAGGTCGTAAATCACGTCATTCTTACCGACATTTGCCAGTTTCAGCATTGCATCTACAACAGGCTGAGGTGTTGGTACGTAAGGGACATCCAGTTGCCGTTGTAGAACTCGAACGCCAGGATTGAACTCTGCTTGGGGTTCTGTACCAAATCGACGCTGTTGCTTGCATCCGACAAATACTAAGCTACCAATACTGATACTGATGGCGAGTAGCCGTAGCATCTGTCGTTGCTGCATAGTTGATTTTCCTCCTAGCGCAATCGATTTACTACAACAGAAGAACTTTACGGTTTGCCAGGGGGTACAGGTGGACGTACCTGTGCAGGAGACGTAACGCGATCGCGCCCAGAATTGCAGTTAAGGCTAAACTGAAGAATGCTCCTTGCTTCATAGTTGTTTGCTTTGAATATCCTGTTTCTAGCTTTGAAAACAAAAATGATGCAAATATGACAACTCGACAGTTCTTACAATCCTTCAAAGTTATAACCAACACCGATAGTCAGTCCTACACTAGTACTGTCAAAGAAGCCAACGTTTACGCCAGCATTTGCCGTCAGTCGATCGCCTATAGGTACGTCAGTACCAGCAGTTACCATTGGTCCTACATCGCTGTTGTCTCCTGTGGCGATCGCTAAACCTCCTCCTACGTAAGGTGCGAAACTAGAGATTGCTTCTGTCGCTGCTCCTGTGGGTTGCACGGTAAAGTCATAAGTAATTGGAATCAGAAAGGTAGTATTGTCCCCAAATACGACAGCAGGACGGGCAGAGACAGCTTCCGTGAATCCGATTTTACTGATAACTGTGAAGTTACCGATACCCAAAGCCGTGTCGCCACCGCCCAGACCGATGTTACCGCCAACTCCAACATAGCTAGAACCGCCACGGGTAGCTCTACCTGGTTCAATTGCACCTGGAGTGGGTTGAGTGGGCGTAGTCTGAGTTGGTGTAGTTGCAGGTGGTTCTGTAGTTGGGGTAGTTGGTTGAGTGCTGGGATACGTCGGCTCAGTAGTAGGAGTTGTGGGTTGAGTCGTAGGATAAGTAGGGTCAACTTGAGCTACTACAGAATTTGTAGGTTCATTTCTCAGTGCAGCCGCTGAAGTTGAAACTTTCGTGTCTTCTGCGTTGTTACTAGGGGTCTGAGCTTGAGCTGACAGTCCGCCTGCCACAGCTACGGTGGCGATCGCGATGATAGTAGAAATCTGCTGAATAGGTTTGGTGTTCACGAGCGTTCCCTCAAATGTTTCTAGAAGTAGCTAACAGTGCCATTAACTATGGCAACTGGTTTGACAATTACCTGACTTTTTGTTTAGCTATCTTTAGCATCACGAACAAAAATGATGAGAAAATGACAACGAAAGATAAAGATTTCAGTTTTAAGAATATTTGATGAGCCATGAAATGAGGAGTGTGAAGCTCTAATCTTATTTTTAAGTTTTGACTTGTCTTTGCCAGAAAAAATCTCTAACACTAGATATATGTCTTTAGAAACGCGAGGAGAATTTATGTTTACTTCTCGCTCAGATTCGACCACAGTAACATCTAAGATCAATTCTTTAGAACGAGTTTTAAAACTCTCTTTCTAAAGATAGAGATATATAAGAATCTAAGTTTCGATTTCTGTCTAAAGGTCGTGGTAAACGGATCGATGTTGAGTATAGGAATATACAAGTAAAAGATTTGAGGAGAACGAATATGAAACTAAAACCTTTGTTCGGTATTGCCATGACAGCGTAGCTAAAGAATCCCATCAGGAAATACCCACTGACGTTGATGAAGAGCGTACCGTAGGGAATTGCAGTGCCAAACAGTTGTACGAACCACGCACCGAGGTAATAGCGGCTAAGCGCAAAGCGCGATCGTACCAAGAGCGAGCGCAATAGAAGTGCGGAGTACAGGATTTTTGAGCATATTTCAGGATTACGGCGAATTAAACAACGATTTGGTTATCTTCAACTACAATTACCGGAATCGGACTCGATTCTAGTACTGCTTGGGAAACCGAACCGACTAAAACTTCATCCCAAGCTCGATGTCCCCGTTTACCGATGACAATCTCAGCCACTCCATATTCTCGCGCCACTCGAACAATCGTTTCTGGAACCGAGCCTTCTAGGGTGATGAATTGATGGCGGATATCTGCTAAAAGACGTTGGGCTTTTTCTTTGAGCAATGCCACTTTTTGAGAATCTTGCCTGCGGATGACGTGCAACACGATCGCTTCATTATCGCTCCGACGGGCAAGTTCTGCGGCTTTTGTCAGCACTTGAGCGGCTAAGGGGGAGGTATCCACGGCTGCTAAGATAATGATGCGGCGAGTCACTGCTACCTTTGTCGGGTCAACCTCACCACGCTCTAACAGTTTCGGCGCAAATGTCGGAATTGCCCAAGCTCCTAGAGGCGCAGTGACCAGAATTGACAGCGCCGCGATCGCCAGAATTGTTTCTCCTCCTTCGATCCCATATGCTAACGGTAGTGCGCCGATTGCTGCCTGAACGGTTGCCTTAGCAGAATTACCAGGTAAGAGAAATAATCGCTCCCGCCAGTTCCAGTTGCTACCCAACGTAGACAAGTACCATCCAATCGCCCGTCCGATTAGGGTTCCAATTATCAAAATCAGTAGCCCTGGAAGTAAAATTTTTCCTAACACTTGCAATTGAATGCTTGCCCCTAGCAAGACAAACAAGATAATTTCCGCTACCACCCATAAACTATCAAACCCACTCCGCAATCGTCGCGCTAAAGGCAGATCGAATGCGATCGCAAAAAATCCGATTGCCATCACAGCCAAGTAGCCAGAGAAAATTGGCAATTTCTCTGCCGCTACCACGAGCAACAGAGCCAAACTTGCCGCTACTAACGTATCTTGTACCGCATTCTGCGTCCAGTTTTGCTTTGTTAGCAGAGATACCAAAAGCCGCGCCGTCAGCAGCCCCAGTAAAACTCCCAGCACAATTTGGAAAATAATTTGCAATGGAAGTAACTGCAACGCGCTTAAAGTTAAACCTCCAGGTAACTTTACACCTGCTGCACTCCCTTGGGAAAGGAATGTCAATAATAGGCTAAACACTAATAGCAGCAAAACATCTGACAAAGCGCTACCCGTCAAAATCGCATCGGGAATTCCTTTGTTTACGCCCCAACCAAGGCTTTTCAATCGCAACATTCCTGGCACGATGACAGCCGGAGACTCTGCCCCAATGATGCAACCCAGCATTAATCCAGTGAGAAAGTCAAACTGAAAAATTGTCATTGCAGCCAAAGCAACAGCTATTGCCTCACACGCCGCTGGTAAAAATCCCAATCGCAGTGCTACAGATCCCTGTCGGGCTAGCTTTTCCCGATCCAGCCCTAGCCCTGCCTTCATCAAAATCGCCATCACAGCGATCGTTCGCAGAGTGCCAGCTGCCTCCAGAACGCTAGGGCTAATCGCATTTGCCACCTGTGGACCTAAGAAAATCCCCACCAGCACCATGCCTACAAGTGCCGGAATTTTCAAGCGACGAGCAATTTGACCGCCAAAAAAGCCAAATAGCAAAATCCAGATAAAGCTTTCTAACATCGCGCAACTACGGGTTAGTTAACAGTTGAACCGTAACTCGCGTTGGAAAGTCAGATTGGCTAGCGATAGCCCTACCCTTCCGCCGCAAGCCGGAACAGTAGGAGCCATCAGCCTTCTGGTTGTGATGTCAATTTCCAAATGGGGGAAATTATTAACTTCAAATCCAGGAACGACATAGGCTGTAATCAGTAGAGAGAGCGCAGCAGCTACCCAAGTGAGTAGAAAGTACAGCATAAATCTTCGTGGTAGGAATGGCAACAAATAAATAATGCGATCGCATTTGAGTTCGCATTATTGACTATCTTTAACCTCGACCAAAAATGTGATGAGAAAATGACAGTTATCAGTGACTAGAGACCAATATCTACTCCTAACAAATGGCAAATGATAAACAGCAGCAACAGTGTCATCTTCGAGTCATATTCCATCTACAAATTAGGAAATGAACCCAATCAAATTTGTCACAATTGGGTCAACCTGCAACAGCCGTGGTTCCCTAAATAGGTAATCGATCTAAAGTACTATTAATACTGTGATGGACTAAATCTTCAAGATCGGTTTGAATTTGAGGCAGAACGTCATAAACGCTGACATTAACTCATCGAGTGGCGATCGCCTTGACTTCATTTTTCCCATTCACCTGTACGTAAGGTTAACAATTTTCTGGATGAAACAGCCAATCGGTAATATCTCCCTGCATAATTGATACTTGTAGCTGGTCGATAACTTAAATTCCTACCATTTCTATTAATTCAGCGGCAAAATCGATAACAAAATCTCGTTGAGCTTCTGCTTATACGAGTTCCAAATTCAATAAACCGACATGATATAAGCGAATCGATACGGGGATCGTTCGCAGCCAGTGCCAAAAAGGTAATAGCAAAAATATGTCATACCAGTTGTAGCTACAACCTGCGTCTCTAAAGCTTGCACTCGTTCCAGATAACTTTCAGTTTCAGGATGAGGTTTTATGCCCATCGAAATTAAATTATTAACTTTGACAAAGAACAAAAATGGTAGATAAATAGTCATGAAAATTCAACTACTTTCAATTACTAAATACCTACCTCTGTAAACCAAGTGCAAATTAACGCCAGCCATTCGGTTGCAATTGAACTAATGCAGCCTTAATTATTAGTTTGCAGTCGAAATGTGATGAGAAAATGACAGAAATTGACGACGCTAGAAGAACGATATAGTATCGACAAGGCAATTCAATCCTTGAGCTAACAGCTAATTCTATCTTTAGTAAGAAAAAGTTGTTGTACGGGCGAATATTTGTTAGACTGAACTTAGTTTGAAATGCCAGCCTTAATTCTTCTTCGGAAATGTATTAGATAACTGAGCCGCTCGATACGATCGCGGCAATTGAGGGCTGGAGAAAGATATATGTATTCAGAAGATATATTTCGACATCAAAAATTAGCAACAGCGGAGACTAACTACACGTCGATAGTTGTTAGTGGAGTAGAGTCGGAGCGAGTCAAAGCCGAAAAGATTGAGAACAAACCTATAGTTGCTAATCTCTCTTTAGGTATTGTGCTTTTGAGTTGTGTTATCTGTTTTATTATGCTGTCTAAGTCATGGATGGCTGCACAGGAAGATCTTGAAGAGATGATTGAGATTGCCAGCTTTTCTCAGTCTCCTTGTAGGAAGTGTCGATTCTTCTTCAACAATCCTTTTTTAAAGTGTGCGGTACACCCAACCATTGTGTTGACAAAAGAAGCAAACAACTGTGCCGATTACAATCCACGCACTCAGTTTTTAAAGTGAAAATGCGTAATTTTTTATTGACAATTGCTAGTATCATTACTAGGGTAGAGAGCGATCGCCGCTCGATTACTCAACGCCTACGTAAAAAGCTAGAGAGAACGTACCCTGAAAGACCTGAGCAAAAGTTAGGTTAATGACACGATCGCATAAGGAGAACCATCATGGTTTGGGACAAAATAAATCGCTTTACACCAGACGAGCAAAGCAACAGTTCTAAAGCCCCCAAGGTACACCTGGAGAAAGTTCTTACCATCCACCCATCGGCAAGCCACTGACGGATTGGGAGCAACCAGATTATGACGAACTTGACCTATGTATGGAAGTCACAACATATATTTACCAATGGCAACGATCGGGGCTGGGGTAAGAAGTTAGAAGTCGATTGACACTCCTCTAATCCCTTGTCTCCTTGTCCGAGAAGAGGCATTAGAACAATCTCTGCCTTTGGTACATCGCTCGTCGGTGACAGAAGCTACTTTTACTAAAAATCTTGAGTAGGCAGCTATACGTACTATTTCCTGTTAGCTATTCAATTGTATTAAGCAGTGTGCGATAGTCCAATGCATCGCTCGGCGCAAAGGAGGCGTACCATAAGTAGCACCAGCCTCCCACATCAAAGCGCGTAGCAAATTGTAAGCGAGTCAATAAACCTAAATGCTCTATCGGTGGTAGTTAGGATCGTTCTTATCTACAACCGGACGATCTGAAGCATCCAAATCTAGTTCTTCTCGCCGCACCGTTTCTTCGGCGTTGACCATTTCGCGATCGGTTTCCTTTCTAACTCTTACTTCTTCGCGTAAAACAGCTTCCTTACGAATGTCGGGAGTTTCTTCATAGATCTCCATACGTGCGGCTTCACCTTCGCGGAAGTTGGCTTCTCCTGGAGCAGCTGGTCTACCAGCATCATTTGGCGTGACGCGCTCGACCACAACTCGTTCTTTTTCTACTGGAACTGAAACTCTTTCTGTTTCAGTTTCAACGCGCTTGCCTACGGAAACTTCTCCAGCTTTACGACGGGTTTTATTCGCAATCAGCCTTTCTTCATACAGCTTGAGCGATTGACGATCTGGCTGGTTCATATCGTACAGATCTGGCTCTTGCTGATAGTTGTAAGTGCTGCGATCGGAATCAACTGTTTTTGCCGTTGGAGCTGTCGAACCTAATGCTGCTGATGATTCTAGGGGGCGATCGCGATAAACTCCCCGCACCCGTTCTTCGTATGCGTCATCAATTTTCAGATCGTCGCTAAACTCTGGCAAGCTTTCCGCTTGCTCTTTGGTAAAGCCGACCGCATAAACGTGTCGCTGGTTTTGGTCAATGCGAGAACGTCCCACTGGTAGCAATACCTGTTTACCAAAAATCCAAAAACCAGTGTCAACAACTAAATAACGAAAACGACCATCTTCATCGACCAAGATATTCTTGACAGTGCCAACTTTTTCATTATCTCTGTCTGAATAAACTTCGTAATCTTTGATATCGTTGCCGTCAAAAGAATCTCGATAATTAGTATCAAAGTCCTCAAGTTTGTGAAGAGCCATATTAATTCCCTCCATTTAATTTGAACTTATTAACCAGACTAAAACTTTATCTGAATAATGTATCTTGCTAGCGATAGAGATAAAATGTTTTCACTGATACAATTACTCTGTCTTTTGATGTAGCTACGCCCAATAAATGATAAGCTAACTAATAAACTAAATAGCTATAAATCTGCGATTGGATATAAGTTATTGTTCAAACTGAGATAGAAAAAATTAAAGCTAGGCTCTAGTAATATAGAAAATTAATCGAGTGGTTTGACGTTGCTAAGCAATAGCTGAACGCGATCGTGCCACTCAAACCAAGCGATAAAGTTGAAGCGATCGCGCCAATGTCATTTTCTGGTTACATTGAGTTCTAAATCTAGATAAAGCTATTACCAGAAATCCAGACCAACTCAAAGCAGAGGAACTACACGCACAGGCGTGGGAGATCGTTCAGCCTGATTTCGAGCGATCGCAACAAGAAACCATAGCACGCTGTCAAGAACTAGCCTCAACGGAAAAAACTGCAACAGTGTGAATAAAGCGATCGGTTTCCCTTGATATACTCTACGGGCTTATCGCCGTGTGAAATTCAATTAAGCAGCGATCGCCGCAATACACTCAATCTCTACCAACACATCTTTCGGCAACCGCGATACTTGCACGCAAGCACGC
The DNA here is from genome assembly GCF_014696895.1 of Chroococcidiopsis sp. [FACHB-1243]. Classification (NCBI taxonomy): domain Bacteria; kingdom Bacillati; phylum Cyanobacteriota; class Cyanophyceae; order Chroococcidiopsidales; family Chroococcidiopsidaceae; genus Chroococcidiopsis; species Chroococcidiopsis sp. [FACHB-1243]. The sequence goes on from NZ_JACJQX010000015.1 coordinate 59,916, forward strand.
GCTGGGGCATTTGCTTCATCAAAATGTTGAGCATAAACCGCATTCATCGCCGCAAAATCATTCATATCTTTTAAGAATACGGTTGTCTTTACCACATCCTGAAACTTTGCTCCTGCTGCGGCGAGAATTGCCTCTAAATTTGCCATCACTTGCTTTGTCTGGGCGGTGACATCTTCCGTACCGATAATTTCTCCACTCTGAGGATCGAGGGGAATTTGCCCAGCGACAAATATCATTTGTCCGCTAGCCGCGATCGCTTGATTATATGGTCCCACGGGTGCGGGTGCGGCATCGGTACGGATGATTTTGCGAGTCATAAATAAGTCAAAAGTCAAAAGTTAAAAGTCAAAATGTCTGGGCTGATGATGCAAATTAAATGCATGACAGCCTAGTTTGGCGTAAGGTTGGCTGTACTTGTAGAAGTTTGTTCGCCAAATATTACAGTAGAACAACAACTATGTTAAGTAAACCCTACTCACTGGTTAACAAGGGACGAATCTTGTAATGACGGTAACGCCAATAATCGCGCAAGATGCGATCGTGATCGAAGCATAAGTTCGTAGGCACTTGCCACGATTCAAAAATGCCAACACCCTTAGCATCATCTCCAGCTTTAGGTTCGCCTGTCGCCGTAGCAATGAATACTACACTTAACGTATGCTGGCGCGGATCGCGGTTAGGCTCGGAATAAACGTGGAATTGTTCGATTAATTCTACCTGCAAGCCAATTTCTTCTTCAGCTTCTCGACGTGCGGCTAGTTCTGCTAACTCCCCATAATCAATAAAACCGCCAGGGATCGCCCAACCGTAAGGAGGATTATGGCGCTCGATTAAGACGATCGGTCGTTGCGGTCGGTCAATTAATTCGATGATAATGTCAACTGTCGGAACGGGATTGCGGTAAGCCATAAATAATTGGTTTTGCTTCTTAGTGCAAAGCTTGTTATAATCATGAAGCCATGTCACCAGGAGAGGTGGCTGAGTGGTCGAAAGCGGCAGATTGCTAATCTGTTGATGGACTCGTAAGACCCATCCGAGGGTTCGAATCCCTCCCTCTCCGTTTTAAAAATTTACCAGATTTCTGCTGTGGGTGAATTACACCTCATAAACCCATAGCTGAAAAAGAATTGCGGCGATCGCCAATCGCCTCCTTCCTCTACCATTTGGTAGAAATTATGGCGATCGCGGAACTTTATGGCAGGAGAAAATATCTCCGCCATTGGGTAGGTGTAATTAGATTCAGTTTTCTACCCAGTTATGCAAGAATAATCTGCATTAATTTTCAATCGCACAGACGATAAACAACTCTATGAAAACGACCGATCCTGTTTTGGTGAAACGCTTATCAGGTACTATTGCCCTAGCTACCGCTACTCTCTCGCTCGGTTTTTTGGCTGCGGCTTGTCAACAAACCACAACAACAAGCAGCACGCCCCAAACAACAACTGCCGATTCTGCTCCGGCAACAGCTCCGGTTGCAACAAATGTACAAGCTAGTACGCAAGCACTGAAGCTTGGCTCTCTCCTCCCTGCTACGGGCGATCTAGGTCCCATCGGACAGCAAATGTCAAGTGCTGTTCCCTTAGTCATCGAGACAGTTAATGCCTGTGGTGGTGTTAATGGCGCTCCTGTATCCTTAGTGGCAGAAGATGACGAAACCGATCCGCGTAAGGGTGCGGCAGCGATGACGAAACTAGCAAACGTCGATCGCGTAGCGGGTGTGGTTGGTTCTTTTGCCAGTAGCGTTTCTAGCGCGGCTGTACCGATTGCCGTGCGCAATAAGGTGATGCTGATCTCGCCTGGTAGTACCAGCCCTGTCTTTACAGATAGAGCTAAAAAAGGTGAATTTAAAGGCTTTTGGGCGCGGACAGCTCCCCCCGATACCTATCAAGCCGAAGCCCTGGCTCAATTAGCGAAAAAACGAGGTTTTAATAAAGTCTCGACGGTAGTAATCAATAACGACTACGGTGTAGGTTTTGAAAAAGCTTTTGTCCAAACATTTAAAAAACTTGGTGGAACTATCGTTAACGAAGGTAGACCGACTCGCTACGATCCCAAAGCAACAACATTTGAAACTGAAGCCGCAGCTGCTTTCGCTGGCAAACCCCAGGCAGTGATTGCCGTAATGTATGAAGAAACAGGTAGCATCTTACTAAAATCTGCCTACGAGCAAGGATTAATGCAGGGAGTACAAGTGATGCTCACCGATGGGGTGAAGTCCGCCACCTTCCCTGGAAAAGTTGGCAAGAAAGATGACGGCAAATATATCGTCACTGGGGCGATTGGGACTGTGCCAGGTGCAGATGGCAAAGCACTGACAGCGTTAACCCAACTGTGGAAACAAAAGAAAAATCAGGCGGTTGGAGAATACGTGCCTCAAGCCTGGGATGCCACAGCACTGCTCGTCCTCGCCGCCCAAGCAGCCAAGGCAAATTCTGGCGAAGCAATTGCTGGTAAACTACGAGAAGTTGCTAATGCTCCAGGTACGGCAGTCACTGACGTTTGCAAAGGTTTAGAGTTATTACGCAAAGGTCAAGATATCAATTATCAAGGCGCTAGCGGTAACGTCGATGTCGATGCTAACGGTGATGTGGTCGGAGTCTATGACGTTTGGACAGTCAAAGACGACGGTACTCTAGGTACAATTGGTAAAATTAGCCCGGAATAATTCAGATGTAGAGACGTTACATGTAACGTCTCTACTATTTTTAGAAGCCAGGGAAGTTATAGCCGACTCCTAGTAATAAACCAATGGAAGTTTCCTCAAAAAAGGCAACGTTTACCCCAGCCGTGACAGTAAATTGATTAGTCAGGGGAAAATCTACCCCACCAGTAAGCAAGAAGTCGGTTTGACTATCATCGCCAGAAGCGATCGCAACTCCCCCACCTATGTAAGGTGATATGGGTAGCGCAGCATCTATGACATCAACTCCTGGTAAAGAAATATCGTAAGTTAGGGGAATCAGAAAAACTGTATCTCCCCCAAAGACGGCAGATGGACGCACTGAGAAGTTACCGGGCAGTCCAATTTTGCTAATCACCGCAAAGTTAGAGTCGCCTAAATCCGTGTCTCCATCCAAACCTATATTAGCGGCAATGCCAACATAGCTAGAACCACCGATAACAGCGCGTCCCACATCAGCGCTATCGACTTGGGCGATCTGGGAATTATCGATTTTTGTCGTTTCTAACTCTGAAAGTGCAGCAGATTGAGTCGTAAGAGTCGTAGCTGAAGTCACAGACGTTCCTGGCATCGGGACGACACGCTCTGGAGGTTGTGCAGGTTGGTTTAACTGTAGGCGATCGCGATCGTACGTCTGAGCTTGAGCAGATAAACTCCAACCGAGTACGGTCAAGCTCGCAACACCAAACACCAACGGCAAATGACGAGAAAAAAGCATATTTGCGTTCACTCCTAGCAGATTTTATGCCGAAAACTTGCATAATTCTCTCTATCTATTAGTTATTAGCTCTAGCTTTTTATGTTTTGTCAATGTTTGTTTGTCATTTGTCATTTGTCATTTGTTGATGGTTGACGCGCTCCGCTACACTGCGTGAAGATGGTTGATGCTCCCCTGCCCCTCAGCCCCCCTGCCCCCCTGCTCTCTTTCCCCTACTCCCGACTCCCCAAAGTAGCAACTGCGGCAGCGATCTGTTGCGAGATGAAAGGTAAGATATGACGATTTTTGCTGCGATCGCGACCTTCGGTAAATACGACTAATAAGTATGGTCGCAAATTAGGAATCTCTATATAAGCAGCATCGTGACGGACTTGACTCGTCCAGCCAGCTTTTGCCCACAATTGTGCTTCTGGGGATAATCCGCCACCTAAAAAACCCGTAATTTGGTCTTCATCGTTATCTGTCGGTAAATCGGTAGGTTTGAGGCTGCGCTTGAGTAAACTCATCATTGCTTGCGATCGCCCGCTAGACACCGCTACCCCACCTACAATACTGTGTAACAACCTTGCTGTGGCATTAGTTGTCAGCATATTGCGATTGTCCATCAACTCCCCCACAAATGCCCGTTCGCGACCATAGGGACCATCGCACCAAGTTTTTTGATTGACGTTAATTGTCGCCATCTCCTCCCAACCGAGAGACTGATAGTAGCGATTGACGATGTTGCGTTGAGTTTTCCAAGTCTCAAAAGGTGCGGCTGGGAGTTCGGGACCGCTAGTCGTACCGCTGAGAACGTCAACTATTAAACTAGTTGCATCATTGCTAGAATCAGCGATCGCATCGCGCATGGCGCGTTCGATCTCCGGCGAAGACCCCACCATACCTTTTTCTAGCCATTCTTGTATCGCCACCAAATAAAATAGTTTGACGATACTAGCAGGATAGATTCGTTCCACACCGCGATAGCTATACCCCCGCACTGGAAAATTCCAGAAGGCTTGGGGACTCAAAGCGCCACCTGTATTGACGGGGACTGGAGGATCGTAGACAATCCACGTCAGAGCAATTTGGTTACGTGCCAAAGTGGGAAATTCTGCCCAAGTTGTTTCTAAAACGCGATCGCCCAGAGTTTCTAGTTGTTCGTCTTTGCGGAAAAATACCATAGCAGGGAGTAGGGAGCAGAGAGCAGGGAGTAGGGAGTTATATTACAAATGACCAATGACCAATGACCAATGACCAACATCGAATATCAGTGCCTCAGTCCTCTAAATATATATGATTCTCCTCAGTGCGATCGCTTGGCAACTCAAGCAGCAGCAGGAAGACATTTACAAGTGACGACTACGCCTGACAATGCCTCAGCAATTAGGGTGTGTTTGTGTGAGGATGATTATCCAGGTTGGCTACCAGCGTCCGACTTCCAAAAGCTTGCTACAGCAAAGGCTTCCTATCAAGCGATCGCTCTTTCTATTACAGAAATTAAGCACCGCTTGCCAACAGTTATTGATTTTACTAGGAAAGCGATGCAGCAACCCAATTACTATTTATGGGGTGGAACATTAGGACCAAACTATGACTGTTCCGGCTTGATTCAAGCCGCATTTGTTTCGGTAGGTGTTTGGTTGCCTAGAGATGCCTATCAACAGGAAGCTTTTGTAGAGACAATTTCTGAAGCGGAAATTTCACCTGGAGATTTGGTGTTCTTCGGGACGGATAAGAAAGCTACCCATGTAGGGCTATATTTGGGCGCTGGATCTTATATACATAGTTCTGGGCAAAAAATGGGGCGCAATGGCATTGCGATCGATCGCTTAACGGCAGAGGGAGACGAAATTAGTCGGTCGTACTTTCAACAGCTGCGTTCCTACGGCAGAGTCGTTAAATGTTACGAAGGAATTCGGAATTCAAAAGTCAAAAGTTAGAAGTCAGAAGTCAAAAATAAGGAGACAGGAGACAAGTCACAAGTCAAAATTAACTAACCACTAGCCACTAGCCACTACTAACTACTCATGATCGTTTCCGATAGCTTAACTCAGTCCAATGGGGCGATCGCCTCACATAAACTAGACGTTTCGGTGGTCGTACCAGTTTACAACGAGGTAGAGAGCGTGCCTCATTTGCTGGAGGCGATCGCTTCTACCATGAAAGCAAGTGGTTTAACATACGATATCATTTGCGTTGATGATGGTTCCAAAGACGGTTCGGCGGACTTCCTCAAGCAACAAGCAACAGAACGCACCGATTTAAAAGCTGTCTTGTTACGACGCAACTACGGACAAACAGCAGCAATGGCGGCTGGGTTCAAGTATGCTACAGGGAAAGCGATCGTCACTCTGGATGCAGATTTACAAAACGATCCGGCGGATATTCCGGCTTTACTTGTCAAACTAGATGCGGGCTATGATTTGGTAAGCGGTTGGCGCAAACAACGACAAGATGCAGCTTTAACTCGCTTACTCCCTTCTAAAATTGCTAATAAACTCATTGGTATAACAACAGGTGTCAAGTTACACGACTACGGCTGTTCTCTCAAAGCCTATCGGTCAGAACTCGTAGCTGATATGAATCTCTACGGAGAATTACACCGCTTTTTACCCGCTTTAGCCTTTATTGAAGGGGCGAGAATTGGCGAAATGCCCGTGAGACACCACGCACGGCGTTTTGGTCGTAGCAAGTACGGGTTGTGGCGGACGTTTCGCGTGTTGATGGATCTGCTGACAATCTCCTTCATGAAGAAGTTTCTCACTCGTCCCATGCACGTATTCGGTCTCTTCGGGCTGCTGTCTCTAGTTTTAGGTACGGCAATCGGGCTATATTTGACTTTCTTAAAATTGGGTTTGGGTCAAAGTATTGGCAATCGTCCCTTATTGATTTTGTCTGTCTTGCTATTCATTACTGGGGTACAGTTGTTTTGCTTCGGGCTACTAGCAGAACTTTTGATGCGGACGTACCATGAATCTCAAGGTCGTCCAATCTATCGCGTGCGAGAGGTCGTAGGTCATAATGTTAAGTAAAGTAAAAATATTTGATGTAGAGGCGTTACATGTAACGTCTTTACACCGAATGATCCCTACTCCCTCTGTTAAACCTTGAACGTTTTTCTGAAATTCGATCGCAGTTTGCGGCGAAATTTGCTGATTTTATTCTGTGCTGGGCTGAGTTTCTGGTCTAGTCTGACAGCATTATTGCCCGTTCTGCCCCTTTATATCGAGGATGTGGGGGCGAACAAGCAACAAATTGGTATGGTGATGGGTTGTTTTGCCATTGGACTGTTATTATTTCGTCCTTGGTTGGGACAGCTTGCCGATCGCCGCAGTCGTAAGCTAGTGCTATATATCGGCACGGCTGTAGTCGCGATCGCTCCTTTAGGTTATTTAGTCATTACATCTTTGCCTTTATTGATGGCACTGCGGGCATTCCACGGGATTAGTATTGCCGCTTTCACCACGGGCTACAGCGCCCTAGTTGCCGATATTGCACCCCCCCAACATCGCGGTGAAGTTATCGGTTATATGAGTTTAGTGACTGCGATTGGAATGGCAGTGGGACCCGCCATCGGCGGTTTTTTACAAGCTGGGGCTGGCTATGCGCCTCTCTTTCTCCTCTCGGCAGGGTTGGGATTTTTGGGCATCTTGTTTACTTCCCAAGTCTACAATCCACCGATCGCGAAAGTGACAACCGAAAGTCCTTCAGCAGATCGGTTTTGGAGTTTATTATTCAGTCCGCGACTGCGTATCCCCGCGATCGTTTTATTACTCGTTGGTTTAGCTTTCGGAACTTTAAGTACCTTTGCACCCCTATTTATTAAAGCGACTCAAGTAGATTTAAACGCAGGCTTATTTTATACCGCAGCCGCGATCGCGAGTTTTGTCGTGCGCTTGATTACGGGAAGAGCTTCCGACCGTTACGGCAGGGGTTTATTTATTTCCATTAGTTTGATTTTCTACTCGGTATCGATGCTGATACTATGGCAAGCTACCAACGCCAGTCTGTTTTTATGGGCAGCAATCATCGAAGGGGCTGGGGCAGGAATGCTATTGCCTACCATTGCTGCACTACTGGTAGACCGCGCCCAGCCAGACGAACGGGGGAGAATCTTTGGCGTGTGTATGGTGGGGTTTGATGTCGGAATTGCGATCGCGGGTCCCTTTTTAGGTTTAATTGCCGAACAAGTTGGTTATCGGGCGATGTTTGGTGCGGCTGGCGGGTTAACTTTCCTCGCTTTACTCATCTTTTTGACCCATTCGAGCAAAAGTTTTCCAGCCTCGTTACGTTTCGCCTTGGGCAGGGGTCAGGATGCATACGCATTAAAATAGGGGCGCATAACTAAAGCAGGGGCGCACAGATGTGCGCCCCTACAAATTGATAAATTAAAAACGGGCGAGGAGGGATTCGAACCCCCGACACCGTGGTCCGTAGCCACGTGCTCTAGTCCACTGAGCTACACACCCTTGCCAGAAACTTATAGTAACACACACTTTGACTAAATGACACAAGAAAATTTTTCTGCTGCTAATTTGACTCATCTGGATCGGCAAGGGCAAGCTCAGATGGTAGATGTTTCTACCAAACAGCCAACAGTTCGAGAAGCGATTGCCTCTGGTAGAGTGAGGATGCAAGCAGATACTTTGGCAGCAATTCAAGCTGGCAACGCCCCCAAAGGTGATGTCTTGGGAACGGCAAGACTAGCTGGAATTATGGCAGCCAAGCAAACATCAAATCTCATTCCCCTGTGCCATCCCTTACCCCTACAAAAAGTCGAAGTCCAAATTACTCCCGATCCCGAACTTCCTGGCTATCAAATTATTGCCACAGTCAGAACCAAAGCCGAAACGGGTGTAGAAATGGAAGCACTCACTGCTGTTTCCGTTGCTGCTTTGACACTCTACGACATGGCAAAAGCCTTAGAAAAATCGATGCAAATTGAAGCGATACATTTGGTGAGTAAAACGGGCGGGAAGTCGGGAGATTATACGGTGATGGGTAATGGATAGTTGATAGCTGTGTGGCGCGTGGTGCGTGGGGTGTTGCGGGCGGTTGCGCCGTCGTACGGCGCAATAAAGCCGCGTCGTGGTGCATGGTGTGTGAAATACTTACAACTCCCTAGTACGGGCGCACAGATGTGCGCCCCTACGACTTACGACTTATAATCACTTCTACCCGCCGATTTTTCTGCCTTCCTGCGGGATTGTCTGCACCATTGGATTTCGCGTTCGGGGCGATGGGCTGTTTTTCACCCCAACCTTTAGCTGTCATGCGGCTATTATTAATACTAAAGTTTTGCGCTAAATAGTTTTCGACAGCTTCTGCCCGCTTCTGAGAAAGCACCTGATTGTAAGCGCCGCTACCTTTACTATCTGTATACCCGTTGACGGTCACGGGTGCTTTGGCATAGTTTTTTAGTAGTAGGCTCAGTTTTTGTAGCGTTGGTTTAGCACTAGGACGAATATTCGATTTATCGAAATCAAACAAAATATTTTCTGGTAAATTAATCCGAATACCCGCTCTAGTTTCTTGGGCTTTTAAGTCTGTCAAAGCTTTTTGGACTACTGTTTGCGTTGTTTGAGTAGATTGGACGACCTCTAGCTGCGTAATAGAAGTACCGGATTGATGGGGTTGTTCTAATTGAGTTACAGCGATCGCCTGTGGTTCTTCTAAAAAGCAAAAACGGGTGTCATTTTGTCACCACTTCAGTTATAATAACGCTATAAAAGCCAAAATGTATCATGCCTAACCGTCCTCAAAATGATGAACGAGTCACGGCAAGGGTTTCTGCTTCAGTCAAAGAAACATTGCAAAAAGCTGCTGATTTGTCTGGTGCTACCTTGAACCAATTTCTCATCCAAGCAGCCCTCAAAGAAGCCCAAAAAGTTCTAGAAGCAGAACGGATAATTAGCATTACACAACAAGATGCAGACAAGATTTTTCATTCACTAGAAAACCCGCCTGCTGCCAATCAAAAATTGCTCTCAGCAATTGCTCGACACCAAGATTTTTTTAGTGAAAGTCATTCAACTACTCGATAAATCTCACGAATGCGAACAATTTGACTGTGGTAACGAAGCCCTTAACCAATTTCTGAAACAGACAGCACGGCAACATATCCAGAAAGGCATTTCTCGTACCTTTGTTCTCATCGATTGCACTTGTCCTAGAGAAATAATTGGTTTTTTTACCTTGACTTTGTGCGAAGTACGCTTACAAGAACTGCCCCAAAAATGGGCGAAGAAATATCCTTCCCTAATTCCAGGGGTAAAATTAGCTCGCTTAGCAGTGGGCAAGAATTGGCAACGACAAGGAATTGGAGGAATTTTAATAGTTGAAGCGATGCAGCGGGCGCTGGTTGTAGCAGAAAATGCGGGTGGAATAGGGCTGTTTGTGGATGCTAAAGATGAAACAGCTAAAGCCTATTACTTACGCTATGGTTTTGAGAGTCTTGACTCTCCTTTACAAATGTTTCTTCCTTTGCAAACTATCGAGTCATTCCTCAAACAAGCAATTGAACCGAAATAGAGGTTTATCGCAAAGAGTGAACTTGTTAAGATATCAAAGTTACCTATAATCTCTTACCCACAAGGTTTTTCCTTCTGCCATCTGCCTTTTGCGATATTTTCAGTTGTTTTCTTCCACCGGACGAATAATTGGTGTTGCGGGTGTTTCTTTTTGTTGAAAAATAGCTTTTAATGCTTGCTCTAAAGTTTCTGCCATCACAATTCTATTTTCATAAGCCACGATGACCCGTACTAAAGTTGGCAAGCTATTTTGCGCTGCTTCTAAGTAAAGTGGTTCGACATATAACAGCGATTGTTCTATGGGAATTATCAATAAATTTCCTTGAATTGTTCTAGAACCCTGTCGATTCCATAACGAAATTTGCTGAGAGATAGCCGGATCTTGATTAATTCTTGCTTCAATTTGTTCTGGACCATAAACCAACCGCTGTTTGGGAAACTCGTACAGCAACAATCTGCCGTAGTTATCGCCATCCGATCGCGCCGCCAACCAAGCAATTAAATTCGTTCTTTGACTGGGAATATAAGGTAATAAAAGGATAAATTCTTCAAACGGTACAGTAGGTAAACTGGTGATTAAATAATAAGGCTCGACTAATTTTGCTTCACTGCCGTAGACTTCGGTAGGGATTTGCCACTGATCTTCTCGGTTATAAAACACTTGAGGATCGGTCATGTGATATGTCGTCAACCGTTCTGCTTGAATGCTGAACAAGTCTTGTGGATAACGAATGTGCGATCGCAAAGTTTTTGGTAAATTGTTTAACGGTTGAAACAAACCAGGAAAAACTTTTTGCCAAGTGTTAATTATCGGATCGTTAGGATCGGCAACATAAAAATTGACCGTACCGTGATAGGCATCGATAACAACTTTAACTGAGTTACGAATATAGTTAATTCCTTCATTACCAGGATCGGCATAGGGATAGCGATCGCTCGTCGTGTATCCATCGACAATCCAGTAAAGATAACTTTGCCGATCTCCTGCATCTGCAACTACCAAATAGGGATCGCGATCGTAGCGGATAAAGGGAGCGATCGCCCGAATTCTCTGATTAATATTACGCCGAAATAGTAGCTTCGTTTGGGGTGTGAAATCCTGCGTCAATAACATTTGCCAGTCGTTTAAATACTTAGCAAATAGCAACCGTCGCCAAAAAGAACCAATATTAATCCCACCTCGACCGTCATAAACGTTATAAACATTATCATTGCCACTTGGGTAGTCTAATTCTTTTGTCTGCGTACCCGTCATGACATAAGTATCTGTAATTTCCCCAAAATAAATTCGCGGTTGTCCAATGGGAATACTATCGCGGATTGCTTCGCTAGAGACAGCCAGAGTACTGCCATCAGTTGTTGTGTCGCTGATATCTTTGACAAAATACTCCGGTAGTCCCCCAGCAGCCGCCGTATTCACGGGACTGAGGGTAAAACCATAGCCGTGCGTGTAAATTAAGTGTTGGTTTACCCATGTTTGTGCTTCTTGGGGTACGGCGCTATAGTCTAACTCTCTTGCGGCAATCAGAGTTTGCCTTGTCTCCGTGTTAACTGCATTTACACCAGTTTGCTGTTGTTCGGTTGTAGATGGTGGTGCGGCACTAGGTCGGCGCGCAACTGTATCTTGTAGTAAGGTATAGCGATCGATATCGGCATCGGGAAACCGATAATACAGTCGGATCTGTTGCAATTGGCGATTTGTTTCTAATAGAGGACGTTGATCCCACAGGCGAATATTGCGAATGGTAAGGTCGTTAACTTGAATGTCTTGATAGGTAAGATTATTTTGTGGATCGAAGGTACGGTTATCGATTCCCAAGTTAAAAGCTTGACGAGTTAATCCAATACTTCGCTGAATGTAGGGTCGTTCTCGTTCTAATTCATTCGGGAGTACGACAAAACGCTGCACGGCTGAGGGTAATAGCGTACCAGTTCCCAAAGCAATCAGTAAATACGTACTAACGCTTCCAATTAAAAACTTGCGTCTGAATTGTTTGGGATAACCAAAAACTGCGCCCCAGAACAAAAAAATAGCGATCGCCACTGCCAATAAACTTAAGAAAGTATTGGCTGGTAGCTGTACCGTCACATCCGTATAACCTGCACCGAAGGACACGCCACGGCGAGAATAAAGTAATTCATAGCGGTTCAACCAATAACTGAGCGCAACCGCTAGCATGAAACAGCCGCCTAATCCCTCTAGATGTCGCTGCTGCGATCGCGTAAACCTGGCAAATCGCCCTTGACTTAAATTATCTCCAGCTAAAAGATAAGTCAGGGCGACAGCAGTTAAACCATATAAAAACATTCCCACTAGCCAAAATTCTAATAATTCTCCTAATGGGAGGGTGAAGATATAAAAGCTAATATCGCGATTAAAAACGGGTTCGGCACTATTAAAAGTAGTGGGATTTAAATATTTCAGTATTCTTGCCCAATTCTCAGACAGAACTAGACCAAAAATTCCACTGAACACAATCGCGATCGCCCACAGAAAAAAGCGCGTATAGAATAATAGCGCGATCGCTAATCCTGCCAACACTCCCAGCGCCCAGCTTTGAGAAAACAATCGTTTGCCTAGCGAAAAAACTGATGCTGGTCTAAATAACTTGGGAATCAGCGGCGATATATTCGGTAAATTCAAGTCAGTTTGCCAGTACTGCCTAGCAATTTGACCGTAATGCCACAACAACAGCCCCACTAACAGACTTAATAGCAAGACTAGGGGGAGAAATAGGTGTGGGGGTAGTTGGTAGTTGGTAGTTGGTAGTTGGTAATTGGTAGTGGGTAATTGGTAGTTGCTCCCTTGTCTCCCTTGTCCCCCTTGTCCCCCTTGTCCCCCTTGTCCCCCTTGTCCCTCCCTGCTCCCTACTCCCTGCTCCCTGCTCCCGATCCAGCGTTCAGCCACTACTAAATTACCCAGCAAATACAAAGCCGTGACACCAATGCCGATCGCCCATAATAAACCTTGGGTTAATAGTCGCAGTCTTAATACTGGCAAGTGACCGACTTCTTGAAACCAAAAAATCTCTGCCCCCAGACGGCTGACAAGATCGAAAATCAACCACAAGCCAAAGGCAATTGCGATAAGTTGAAAACAGCGCTGCAAAAATATAGATTTGTTTAACACTTTCTTACTGTCAATATCTGAAAAGATTTTATGTTCGTTAAAGACGGAGAACCCGCTTGTTTAGTGACTCTTAAGAAAAAGTATAGATAGCTTTTGTCCTTTGTTGCCGCGATCGCCTGCACTTAAATTCTTGACGAAGATGTTAGGAATCTGAAAATTTAGGGAACTATAAAAGCGAGAAAACTAGGGTTGCCAGAGTATAGGGACTTTCGCGGATAAATAATTGGTATGCAATCAAATTTAAGCTTTTCGTTTGGGGCATCAGAACTAACCGACCGACTGAAGCAAGTTTTTGACGATACCCTAACAGGGTACTGGCAAATTCAATTAAGCAAAGGAGAGCGCTCTCGTATTCCTCAGCCTCGCTATCTAGGAGTCGTGCAAGGGCGGGTCATTTCCTCTGGAATTGAGAAACTAGCAGCGTGGAAGCCTTTTTTGGCAACTCTCAATCAATCTATACCTCAACTGCGCCAACCACAAGCACAACAAGCATTTGGACAGCTACAACAGGAATTATCTAGTAAGGAAGGCACGCCTTTAAGCAAAATTGTCGTCGAGATGGTCAATATGAAATTGGTGACTCACGACGACGTAACGCAAGCACTGCGGCAAAAAATTCTCATCGATTTAGATACATATTTATTTGACTACGGCGGACAAGCCCAGTTTTTTTCCGAACCCGAACTCGTTGTCAATACTCCAATTCGCGGCTTTGAATTGAGTGGTTTGTTTGTAGAAGCCTCGAACCGCCAAAGTCAATGGAAGCAACTGCAAAAATACATTCCTTCCCTCGACAGCACTTTGATCTTGAAACAGGAGGCAATAGCAGCTGCTGCTATGCCAACAGCACAACAGCAGCAGTTACAGAACTTAGTCCAACCAGGTAAAAATTTAGCGGCGATCGCCCGCACGATGGGAAAAGATCCTTTAGAAGTCGCAAAATTCTTTAGCCGTTTGATCGAAAGAGGCTTAGTAGAAATAGAAAAGTCCGTTAACACTTCTGGCAATTCTCAATCTTCTGCAGAAATATTTATTGTTGATGACTCGCCTCTACTAATCCAGCAATTTCGTCAGCTCGTAGAAGGTTGGGGATACCAAGTGAAGTATTCCAACAATGCCCTCACTGCGGTGCAAACAATGATGGAATCTCAACCCCTAGCAATTTTTCTCGATATCAATATGCCAGGAGCTTCTGGATTCGACCTGATTAAGCAAATCCGACGACAACCCCAACTAGCATCCCTGCCTCTGGTGTTACTGACAGCCGAAAAATCTGTTTCCAACCAATGGCGAGCGCAGTGGGCAAATTGCAAGTTTTTAGCTAAGCCCCGTACCCCTGCCGAAGTGCCAACATTTCGCACAGATTTGCGGCAAATGTTATTTGAAATAGCCCCCACCACTAAAGATATGGTTGTGTAATTTTATGCGCAATTCACGATTAAATTCTATACCCTATACCCTTTCTTTCTGCACTAGTACGGGCGGGTTTAGCAAAAAAAATTATGACTTCAGCATTAATCTACGCGCAAAACCCGCCCCTACGACAACTGATAACTGTTCACTGATAACTGACAACTGTTGATGGGAATTCTAAATATTAAGGTCAATTAAACCACACGAAAGGACGACAAACTCATGAAATTTTTAGTTGTTGATGATAGCTCGGTCGATCGCCACTTACTCACTTCTTTATTAGAAGGTTTAGGGCATCAAGTCGATGCTTGTTCCGACTCGAAGGAAGCTATGCAAATGCTTACAGATCGAGACTATGCATCTGTATTTCTAGATATTGTGATGCCAGAACAAGACGGCTACAAGTTTTTGCGCGAGGTGCGTTCTAATCAGAAAACTGCAAAGCAGCACGTCATTTTCTGTTCGACTAAAAAAACTCCACTGGAGATTGACTATGGCATGAAACGGGCTGGAGCAGATGATTATTTGATTAAACCCGTGACGCGGGAGACAGTTGAGCAAGCTTTACAAAAGGTACGCTAATGAATCCCTCTCCTGACGCGATCGTCCAAAGTGATAGATCGATGCAGCTTGAGGAAAAGCAACAGCGATATATCCTCACCCAAGTCGAACAATTTACTTTTGTCTTGCCACTGACTCTAGTGGCAGAAATTCCAATTATCGAGCGATCGCAGATCCTGGTGATGCCGTTCTACTCGCCAGTGATGATGGGGGTACTCCATCATGCAGGTCACGTTATGCCGTTAGTTTCTCTGCGTCAACTCTTGGGTGTTGCTAAGGGTTTTGCCGCAGAAAGACTGACAGTGGTGCAATTAAGCGCTGCGGCGGCGGAACAAGCAGGACTGGGGTTAGTTGTCGATCGCACCTTGGGGATGCGATCGCATTCCCAATTACCACCAGATTTATTTGATGCCGCGCAGTCAAATACTGAACCAAACATGCGACTGTTCAAACCGGAACTCTTAGCAGATTCATTGTGGCAACCCCTGAGATGGCGATCGACTTGATAAAGGGAGCAGTTATCAGTGACCAGTGACCAGTAAATAGGGTGTGGGGGAGCTAGTGCGGTCTTGGGGGTTCCCCCCATGAGCAACTGGCGTTGTGGGGTGTGGGATGACAGTGACCAGTGACCAGTGACCAGTTAATGATTTTATCTCCTCTGCTTCCTCTGCCTCCTCTGCTTCCTCTGCCTCCTCTGCTCCTCAGCTCTCTTTCCCGACTCCCTTCTTCTATAAACAATATTCTCAATCATATGGCTACTAATCAACCTACCGTTTCCTCGTCTGCCCCGCAAAACAGTCCTGGGCGAAAAATTCGGTTTAACTCCATCGGTACAGTACTGTTTATCTCCGTCATGGGCGGTGCGTTAGTTAGTCTCGGTGGTATTAGTTTTTTCTTCTATCAGTCCTTAAAACAACAAATCCTCACACAGATTAGCGATAACTTAAACACTGAGATAACCTCAATTGAAGGTAAGTTAGAACCGGTTAAGCAATCGATGCGCGATTTGGCTGGTACATCTGAGTTATTGAGCAGCAAGAAAACTTTAAATCCAGAGCTATACGACAGTTTGCTCCTAGAAGCTTTTCGCAAACGTCCTACTTTGGCTATGGGTATGGCAATGGAACAAACGGCTTATGCAATTCTTCCAGACCGTCAATGGCATGGAACATATTTCTACATAGACCAAAAAGACCCCAAGCAGCCAGGTAAGCGTCTAGCTGCACCTTACGACCAACTCTTCCAGGTGGATTTGTTCAAGGAGGACAATTATCCAACTCAATCGTACTTTAAAGATCCCATAGCCCAGGGAAGCGAAAGCTGGACTGAGCCTTACTCCTGGTATAACATCCCCATGACCAGTTTTAGTAAGGTAATCCGCGATCGCAACAATAAAATCCTTGGTATCACCGCGATCGACGTAAACTTAGGGGCTTTGAGCGACCAGATCTCCAAATCTGTGATTCGTAACCAGGGCTATTTTGTCCTCGCCAGCGAACAGGGTAAACTCATGTCTTACCCACCTGCACCCGATCGTGCCAAAAATCAGAGCGGATACGAAACCATTCCAGAACTCAAAGTTATCTGGTCGAAAATATCATCGCCAGACAAAAAAGAGCGATCGGGACTATTGTGGACGGGAGGTAAATTCTGGGCTTATCAAAGAGTTCCCAGCACCAATTGGTTGATGATGGCAGCAGTACCAGAAGGAGTTGTTATAGGTCCAGTATTGACAATTACCATCGCTGGTGCATTAGGTGCGGGTTTGTTGCTAGCAGCCGTAGTTTTACTCTTCGTGCGCAGCCTCAATCGTCGCTTACGCCCAATTCTAGATGAATGTAACAAGCTAGCACAAGCGGATGCTGAGACCGAAATGCAAATGCAGCAGCAAGACGAGATTGGCAGATTGTCAACTTCGTTTTTTAACTTGTTGAAACAGGTTGCGGCTAACGAAGATCGGATTCGGGATGAAGTATCGCGGTCGGTATCAACACAGGAACAACTCAAACAAGCAGAACTCAACCAACAAGAAGGAGAAGCGCTGTCGATGGAGGTGATTCACATCCTCGACGTGGTGTCGGCAGTAGAAGAAGGGGATTTAACGGTACAAGCTGATGTAAGCGATCGCGCTACTGGACTCGTGGCAGACACCCTCAACCGCCTGTTAGAAAAACTCGGACAAGTGCTGGCTCAGGTATATGCCGCAGCAGAACAAGTTTCCGTTGGTTCTAGTGCCTTGGGACAGCTAGCTGAAACCGTAGCAAATAATGCCGCAACCCAAGCGCAAGAAGTAGAACAGGTACTACAGTTAACCCAGCAGGTAGGACAATCGGCGCAAGACTCTGCGGGAACGGTCGATCGCTCGAATCAATCTCTCACCGAAGTGCAATCGGCAGTGGAACAAGGTCAAGTTGCGCTGGAAGCGATGACTAAAGGTATTGACGTTCTCAGTCAAGGGACTGACCGAATTATTCAGAAAATGAAAACTCTGGGTGAATTTGTCGGTCTAGCGGATCAATTCGTGCAAGACCAAAGCCAGATTGCTTCTTTGACTCAAGTACTAGCTTTAAACGCCACCCTGGTAGCAGCTCGCGCCTCCGAACAGCGCGACCCCAGACAGTTCTTAGTTGTAGCGCGAGAATTTGAGGCGATCGCGGCTCAGGTCAGTACTCTAGCGCAGCAGACCAACGAAGGACTCTTCACTCTGCAACAGCGTACCGACCAAATTCATAGTGTAGTATCGGCAATTGACGGCGAAGTACAAGGCTTGGGTGGATTGGTGAGCGACTTTACGACGGGTGTGGAACAGTCGAACCAAGTGTTTAGTAACGTCCGCAGTAGTACCGTAGAGGTCGTACAGGCTGGACTAGGTGTATCTCGTTCTAGTGATGAAATTCTGCACGCTACCCAGTCTACAGCTCAAGCAATGAATGATATTGCCGATCTAGCCAAACGTACCGCGCTCTTGACTCAGAGTACGCGCCTGCAATCGGAACAGATGCAACAGCTATCGCGCAAACTACTCAGCAGTATTCAATTCTTCCGCTTACCTGAATCTACCTTGAAGCAAAATGCAACTTTTTCAGATCTGGAATTATTGTCTGAATTTGAAGATGCTGTTGCTATCGAACTGACAACAACTTAACGCACTGCTCTGCGGCATATCGTCCCTATAGATGGCTCTAAGGGCAGGTTTGGAAAAAACTCTGTAATCGATCTCTTTGCTAAACCCGCCCCTACGAATATTTGACTTTTAACTTTTAACTTTTGACTTGCTTATCCAGTCATTTTTCCTGCTCTTATGACAACGAATTCATCAGACCTCGGCTTACCATCTGCTCCTAACAATGCAGCTCCATCACCTTCAAGTAATGCCAACCGCTCTATCAAAAAAGGGTTGAGTTTGCGTTTAAAAACCACTTTGGCAGCAGTAGCAATTGGTACGTTACCTGTAGTCGTTACTGGGATCGCAGCCAATCTCATCGCAGCCAATATGTTAGACGCGCAAATTGAGCTTGCCAAGCAGGAAGAAACTGTGGCGATGATGGACAAAGTTGAGCGTTTTCTGTTTGAGCGTTACGGCGATATTCAAGCTCTCAGCAACCTGCCAATTTTGCGAAATGAGAAAGTGAAGCAAGTCGTTTCTGTAAAAGACCGTTCGCAGGTACTCACCAATTACGCCGAAACATATGAAGTCTATGAGAATATCGCCTTCATCGATTTAAACGGCAACAATCTCTTAGTTTCCCAAGGGGCTAAACTTGGCAGCCATAAAAGCGAAGATTACTTTCAAGCCGTCCTTGCTACTGGAAAGCGATTTATCTCCCAACCCAGAGTTGCACCATCTACGGGTAAAACTGTCATTTATTTTGCTGCACCCGTGCGTGATTCAGTCACTAATAAAATCATTGGGGTCGTGCGTACCCAAATGCCAGTTCGATTTCTGGACGATCTGGTTAAAAGCTATGGTGAGAATGATAGAACCTATCATCTGGTCGATAAAGTAGGCAAGGTTTTTGTCACTAATGAAGAGGAAGACACTTTAGGCGTGGATGCCACCAAACATCTCTCTGTTTTTCCACAACTGCGCCAAGCTAGAAAAGCTGCACCAGCAGAGGCTTACGAACCTTCAGAACAGCGTTATGTGGTTGGGGGATATGCTCCGTTTGAGGTAAAACAAGGACTACCAGATCTAGGTTGGGATGGCTTTATTCTGTCAGATCGAAACGTTGCTTTTGCAGTCAACAATCGCTTGGCGCAAATTTTTGCCCTTGGTACTCTAGCAGCAGCAATTGCAGTAAGCGCGATCGCAGTGCTTTTAGTCAACCGATCGCTCCAACCAATTGAGGCGGCGACTAAAACCGTCCAAAAGTTGGGAGCGGGCGATTTAGATGTACGTCTTGCAGTCAAAGGCAGTGACGAATTGGCAATGCTAGGAGCCAATATTAATCAGATGGCTGACCAAATCCAAGACCTATTGGAGAACTTAAAAGGGACTGCTGAAATTAAGCAATTGAAAGAGGCGATCGAACAGGAGAGCCACGTCTTACAATCAGATGTGAGTCATCTACTTGATGCAGTCGCAGCACTGGAAGGCGGAGACTTGACGGTACAAGCACCAGTAAGCGATCGCGCTACTGGACTCGTAGCAGATACCCTCAACCGCCTAATTGAAGAACTGGCTCGAATTATGGCGACGGTGTTATCTACCGCTCAACAAGTAACTCAGGGCTCGACAGAGCTAGAACAACTAGCAGCAGTAACAGCCCAACAAGCACAGCAGCAGGCACACTCAGTTAACGCCGTGCAAGCCTCAGTTGTCACTTTCTCGGATTTGTCCCAACAAACAGCACAGCAAGCATTGGCATCAGACCAAGCCGTGCAACAGGCACAAATCGCTGTTACCCAAGGACAGGAGGAAATGGTGAAACTGACCGAAGAAATTAAAGTTCTCCACTCAGGGACGGAGCAAATCGTCAAACGCGCCCAAATATTAACTAACTTCGTGACCTCAGCTGCCCAGTTTGCCAAAGACCAAAAACGAGTTGCCGCACTGACACGGGTACTTGCTTTAAATGCTTCTATGATTGCCGCGCGTGCCTCTGGACAGCAAGACCCCGACCAATTTGCTAGTGTTGCCCGCGAGTTTGAAACCATCGCGACTCAAGTGAACGATCTTGCCGTACAAACAAACCAAGGTTTGCTAATGTTGCAGCAGCAAGCAGCTCAAATTCAAACTGTAGTGTCTGGGATTAACCAAGACGTGCAAGGCATCAGCCATTCAGTGAATCAATTCGTTGGTAGTGTAGAACAATCGCAGTACGTATTCGAGCTGATTAAAGACGTGACAGATCGCGTGGCACAGGTAGGACAACAAGTAACAGCATCTAGCCAAGCGATCGCTGCAGAAGCACAAACGACACTGCGATCGATTGAAGAAATTGCGACGGTAGCTGCTAAGACAGAACAGCAATCTAGTTTCACCCAGGAACAAGCCGGATTAATTGACAACATGGCGCGGACGTTATTGGAAAAAGTCAGTTTCTTCCGTATTTCTGAAGAGGTACAGGGAGCAGGGAGCAGAGAGCAGGGAGCAGTGTAGAGGCATTACATGTAACACCTCTACACAGTAACTAGTTATCAGTAAATATATACTACACCCATATACCCGATTATGTTGGAACAACATAGCTCCACTGCTGCTGAGTCAGATTTTGTTGACGTAGCCGAGCTGCAATTACAGCAAGAGCTGCGCAGTATGTTTGCTGTTGATACTCAAACTTATCTGCAAACATACATAAATCTCGTCCAAAAGCTTCAGCCTCAAACTTGGACGGCAGACATTCAAGAAACTTATCGCTGCGTCCACACGATCAAGGGTGGAGCCGTGACGGTGGGTGCTGATGGGATTCTTTATGTCTCAACTATTCTAGAGGACTTACTTTCAGACTTGCGCTACCTGCAAATTGCACCTCCGCTAGAAGACGGTCAGCTGTCACAAATGCTGGCAGAGGCGGGAGAGCTTCTGACTGCGAGTTTGCAAGTTGAGGCAACAGGAGAAGCGGCGATCGCTGCCGTCCAACCTAGCGTCGATCGTATTGCAGCTCTACGCCAAGAAATTCAGCAACTCTACTTACCGGAAGCCAACGAACAGACGAAGTTATTTCAAGAATTTGCCGAACAAGGCTTCGATCTCGTCGTGCTGGACTTGGAAATGGCAATAGAAGAACTGCCCGATCGCGGTCAAGTTCCTCCAGAAGTTATCAAAATAGCAAAACAAACGCTTCAGCAACTCATACAAATCGGTAACGATTTAGAATTTGAGGCTGGTTGGTTAGACTTGCTACGTTACAGTAAAGCTTTACTCAACCGCCCCGAATCCGATTTCTGGCGATCGCAATGGTTGAAATATCTCCCCCTGTTAAAAGACTGTGCCAGACAAGGTGGGAAGTTGCCTGCGGGGAAGGGAGCAGGGAGCAGGGACGAGCTGGGAGCAGGAGGGGACAAGGGGGACAAGGGGGACAAGGGAGCAACTACCAATTACCAACAACCAATTACCAATTACCAACAACCAACTACCGAAACAAATATCCAAGTTCCCGTCCCTCTAGAACGCTTGGAGCGATCGTCTCAGCGTTTGGTGGAGACGCTATTATCTGCAAGGGCAGTACAAGGATTTTATCAATCGTTGCAGACGCAAATCGGACAACTGCTGTCGCTGGCGCAAGATAGCGTGCAATACCTGACGCAGTTACGACAAGTTCAAGACGATTACGCCCTTTTAGATAACTTACAGCAACAGCGCTCTAGTTTATCGACGGCTCCAGTTTTAGAGCGATATCGTCAAGGTTATACGATTGTCAATCGCCTGCTAGAAGTGAGTTTGCGCCTGTCAGAATTGGGCGCAGAAGCAGCGACAAGTTCGCGGCTAACAGCAGATAGTTTGCAATTGTTAGATCGCAATGTCCTCAACCTCCAACAAACAGTAGAAGAAAGTCGGCTGATCCCATTTAAGGTTTTGGGTTTTCGGGCGAAAGGTATTCTCCGCGATCTGATTAATCGCTTTGGTAAGCCGGCTCAGTTAATCGTACAGGGGGAACACTTGGAACTCGATGCTGGTACGGTACAACACCTAGAGCCAGCTCTATTACACTTAATGCGTAACGCCTACGACCATGCTCTAGAGCCTGCTGCCGATCGCCTAGCATTAGGGAAGCCAGAACAAGGCACGATTATTCTATCGCTACGCCGCCAGGGGAAATTTTACCTGCTATCTTTGCAAGATGACGGAGGTGGCATTGATGCCAGCAAGATTTCCCAACTTGCCCAAGCGCGAGGACTACCCCTGACTCGTACCGATACCCCCGCCGATTTGCTTGCCGTTCTCTGTCAACCTGGCTTTAGCTCTCGTAGCGAAGTGAGTGACATTTCTGGACGCGGGGTAGGGATGGACGTAGTTGCCACCCAAATTGCTAGCATCGGCGGACATCTCAACTTGAAAACGGTACTGGGAGCAGGGACAACTTTTCAGATGCAGGTTCCCGTCCCGCACTTATTAGTACGCTGCGTCTTGGTACAGGCAGGCGATCGCAACTTTGCCATTCCTGCGGAAGAGATTGTCACCACAACTCTTTGGAGTAATTTATCAGCAACGCCCAGCGATCGCGACCCGATGTCGAGCGCTCCTAACTGGTTTGTAACTCAAGATGAAGCTTCAATGCCATGTCTTGACTTATTAGAATACTGGCAACCAGGAGCGAGAGCAAACCGTCCGTTGTCAGATACAGCCATTTGCTTGCGGGTTCGTTCTACTTTCTCCTCCACGGCAGCTGAACGAGACGCTTGGTTACTAGCAGATGACTTGTTAGAACAGTCAGAATTATTAATTGAGCCTTTACCCAGTCCGTTAATTTCACCTATAGGGATGATGGGGGTAACTTTACAAACTGATGGAACGTCGATCGCGGTTTTAGAACCTGCATCTCTAGCAGCACATCTGTGGATGAATCCCATTGGAGATGGCGATCGCACTGTCGTTCCCAACTTCGATCTAGCAGAAATATTTGCCGAACTTCCTGCTGCTAGTCGTACTATTCTCGTTGTTGATGACGCAGCGCTGGTGAGGCGGCGAATTGAAGCAAGTTTGACTGCAAACGGTTACACAGTTGAGACTTGTCGCGACGGTTTAGAAGCATGGACTTGGCTCTCTAGCCATCCTGTACCAGCTTTGTTAATTACCGATATTGAGATGCCAGGGATGGATGGTTTCACCCTGATCGATCGCTGTCGGCAAGCAGGCATGCAGTTACCCGCCCTTGTCATTTCTTCCCGTTTATCAGAAGAATGGAGTAACGAAGCGCGGCGCGTTGGTGCAACAGATTACCTTACCAAAGGATTTACCACCCCTGAATTGTTGAGCAAGGTTGGCTCTTTTGTTAGTCGTATGTAAGTCGTAAGTCGTAAGTCAAAAGTTAAAAGTTAAAATTGAGGAAACGGGAGACAGTTGACGGTTGTTGGTAATTGGTAGCCCTCTTGTCCCCCTTGTCCCTCCCTGCTCCCTACTCCCTGCTCCCTACTCCCTTGTAGTATTTTAGTAACGAAAGATCTAGGTAAGGCAATGGTAGGGGAAGATTTTCAGATTTGCGATCGCGACTTGAGCAATGAGGCTTTGGCTCAATTTATGGATGCTAAGGCAATTGCAGTGGATACGGAAACAATGGGTTTGCTCGTCCACCGCGATCGCCTTTGCTTGGTACAGTTGTGCGATAATCGGGGCAGAGTTACAGTTGTCCGCATTGCCAAAGGACAAACGGACGCACCTAATTTAAAACAAATATTAGAAGCAAATATCGAGAAAATTTTTCATTTTGCACGGTTCGATCTTGCCACTCTAAAACATCATCTCGGTATTCAAGTTGCACCAATTTTTTGTACAAAAATTGCTAGTAAATTAGTACGAACCTACACAAATCGCCACAGTTTGAAAGAATTAGTCCAAGAATTAGAACTTGTAGAACTTGATAAAAGCGCTCAAAGTTCTGACTGGGGAAATGCAGCAAATTTATCTGAAGAACAACTCCGCTACGCTGCAAACGATGTCCGTTATCTAATCTCATTGCGGCAAAAACTCACAGAAATGCTCAAACGAGAAGAACGCTGGGAACTCGCGCAAACCTGCTTTCAAACTTTGCCAACCATAGTTACACTTGATTTGTTACAATTCAAAGATTTATTCGAGCATTAATTAAAACTATAGGACTCATATTTGATTTTTGAAATCTACGTAGGGTGCGTTAGCATGATGGCGTAACGCACTCCTATACGCATAAGTGGTGCGTTACGCGGCACGATAACACACTTTACTGTACTTAAATTTTTTCACGAATCAAATAGGACTGCTATAGTAATTGGTAGTTGGTAGTTGGTGATTGGTGAGAAGCAAGTCGAAATTAACTGATAACTGATAACCGCTCACTGAATTAAGCCAGATGCTAGTTCGCGGACGATCAAAATTTGGAATTTACCCATAGGAATGCTAGTGCTGAGGCGGCGGACGAATAAATGATAAGTTCCCGTTTCAGTGCGGACATCGCGCTCGATCGCCACTATGGGTGCATCGCTATTTGAGCTGTTTTCCAAAAGATTGCAGGCATCAAGTAGGGCTTCAAGTACGACTGAATCAGCCGTTCCTACTGCCTTTTCAACTAAAGTAGTTGCTTGAGGCAAAAGGCGATGTTTGAATTCATCATCGAATTTTAAAGCCATTTTTTTCAGTTATCAGTTACTTACGACTTACGACTTATTCCTCTATAAGAGTGCAACAAACTGAGAAACTTCCGGCGATCGAAAGAGCGCGGATCGCTTCTACTACCAGAGCGATCGACTGCTTTATGTGTGGTAATTCTTGCATCAGGGACTTTACTTTGAGCAATTAACCAAGCGAGAGATTTATATTGAGCTTGAGTATAACCACTGTGACGACGGACGCGATCGCGTCCGTCTACTGGAGTTTCTAGGGAGACATGATAGGCAAAGTTATTGACTGAAGATGCTAGGTTGGGGTGAGTTTTGACGGTTTCGGTTCCATTACTACCTATAAAGACAGAATTGGCTGCTCCAAAAGCTCGTTTTTCTGGCGGGACTATGTATATTACCGTACCATCTAACCCAATTAGGGTATGGTAGCTTACTTGTTTATCGTCCTGCTGGTGTGGAGTTCGGAAGGTATTGATTGCAGAAGCCGCGGAGTAAACAGTCTCGTGCAGGACGATAATCGGTTTGTTGTAGACTGGTTTGCCGTAAATATCTGTGGCGAAGCGATCGCCATAGTTGAGCGGATGCGCCCAGGTAATCTGATATCTTGGTTTATAGCTGGTAGCAGTAGCAGCATTGGCTACCTGTATCTCGTTGGGAGAATTGGCATTTTGTTGCTCCTGGCGCTGTGTAACTTCAGGTGGAGGCACAATTGTCTCTTTGTAGGAAACGGGGATCGCAGGTAAAACAGATGCATCTATTTGCTGTAACTGTGGTGTTTGAGGAGATAGAGAAAGTGCTACAGCAACGCATAAAGATAGAAGAAATATTAGTAAAGCTCTCGTTTTCCAAACACTAATTTCCATAGTCATTTGTCATTTGTCATTTGTCACTACTACCTACTCCCTACTCCATTGTTTCTTTCTACCTTCTGCTTTTTGCCATCTGCTTTCTTGCACTAGACTGTTTTACAGTGGAATAGTTACAGGCACTACAAAAATCTTTACCCATAGAGCGATCGCATTTATGTCAACTGAGAAGCGTAAATCGTCTAATTCTAACAAACAAGAAAAAATCGTCTACCGCGAATTTGGTGGCGATAACTCGGCGGCTACAGAAAGAGCTGTCCCAGACTTACCACCCTCTCAGCAAAACCTGCGCGTCCAATCTTCTCGTGCTGGACGTAAGGGAAAGACTGTCACTGTCATCACTGGTTTTCAAGCCAAGCCAGAAACTTTGATAGCATTGCTCAAACAACTCAAATCTCAGTGCGGTACTGGGGGTACGGTGAAAGAAAATGAAATTGAAATTCAAGGCGATCACAAGCAAAAACTACTGCAAGTTTTGACTCAAATAGGTTACAAAGTCAAGATTAGTGGCGGCTGAGAAGATGTTATATTTTAGATTTTGGATCGTTGTTAGAGCCAAATCTATCTCAATGGTGATGTCACGGTTTTAGCAATTATGTCAACCTAGAATGGTAAAAATACGGTAGCTTATCTATGCTTATTTCAGCCAGAAAGTTACTTTTGCACATTTACATGGGAGGATGAAATGGACATTATTCGGTTGCTGTGTGCCATTTTTTTACCACCACTAGGCGTTTTTTTACAAGTAGGTTTGGGAATCGATTTTTGGATTAATGTTCTGTTAACACTACTAGGCTACGTTCCAGGTATTGTTCACGCTGTATGGATCATTCTTTCTAAGAAGTAGTAATTGGTAATAGTGAGTGGCTAGTGGCTTGATTCCACTCACCAGTCACTAGTTACTAGCCACTAATAACTGTTAATATTCAATTCCTGGTTGAGCTTTAACACCTTGTTCGCGGAAAGGATGTTTAATTAAAGTCATTTCCGTGACCAAATCTGCTTTTTCGATTAACGCGGCGGGTGCGCCTCTTCCCGTTAAAATAACATGACTATTGACTGGTTTTTGCTCCAATCCAGTTAAAATCTCTCCTATTTCTAAATATCCCAGTTTAAGCGCTACGTTAATTTCATCTAATAACACCAAATTAAAGTTTGAGTTGAGGATGTAGGCTAATCCTTTTTGCCAAGCTGTATTGGCATTTTGGATATCGCGATCGCGATCTTGGGTTTCCCAAGTGAAACCTTCTCCCATAGCATGAAACTCTAAGCGATCGCCAAACTGACTGAAAATAGCTTTTTCCGCAGGTTCCCAAGCACCTTTAATAAATTGCACGATCGCCACTCGATAGCCATGTCCGAGCGATCGCAGTACCATACCTAAAGCTGCTGTGGTTTTCCCTTTACCGTTACCTGTATTGACAATAATTAAGCCTTTTTCTTTTGAGGCTTTAGCAACGCGATCGTGTTGTACCTGTTGGCGGCGCTGCATTTTTTGCCGATATTGTTCTGCTGTCAGCGAGGATGATTCAGTGACGGCGACATCGCTGGTGGTTTCTAAGCTGCGCTCGGATTGAGAGTTGGTTGGCATCAGGTTGACAATAAACAGACTGGGATAATTTTAGGATAGTCTGATTTGAGAGCAATTCTCGATTGCGTGCGTGACATTTGTAGGGGCGCACAGCTGTGCGCCCCTACAGATCGTGTGTTTACCCAATTGAAAACCGCTATGAACGCGGATGGTAATGGGTAATAGGTAATGGGTAGTTGCTCCCTTCTCTCCCTCAGCTCTCTTTCTCCCTGCTCCCTGCTCCCTACTCCCTACTCCCTTTCACAGTCGATATTGATGAAAAACCTCGCTAGCAGCGCGGTGGACGAGGGAATGACGGTAAACGAGAGATGTCATATCTTCTGCATACCCGCCACCAATGACGCAGGCGACAGGATAGCCAGCCGCAACGCAGGTACTCAAAACTTGCATGTCGCGGCGAAATAAACCAGTATTTGTTAAAGCTAATTTCCCCAAGCGATCGCCTATATGCGGATCGACTCCGGCATCGTATAATACTAAATCTGGCTGAATCCTTGATAGTAAATCTGGTAAATATTGAGCTAGCGTTTGCAAATATTCATCGTCTTCCATGCCTTCTGGTAAAGGCACGTCTAAATCGCTTTTCTGTTTTGTCCCAGGAAAATTAATTTCGCAATGCATCGAGAACGTAAACACGCTGGGGTCATTTTGAAAGATAAAAGCAGTGCCATCGCCTTGATGTACGTCTAAATCTACAATCAAAACTTTGCGGACGAGATTTAATTCTTGTAATACGCGAGTGGCGATCGCTAAATCGTTAAAAATACAGAAACCAGAACCATAAGCGGGAAAAGCATGATGGGTTCCTCCTGCTGTATTGCAAGCTAATCCGCACTCTAACGCTAACTTGGCGGTTAAAACAGTTCCCCCGACTGCAACACAAGTACGGTTGGCTAAAGCTGGACTCCAAGGTAATCCAATGCGCCTCTGTGCTTTAGCATCTAGCGTCCCGGTACAATAAGCCTGGACGTATTCTGGTACGTGTACCAACTCAATCCAAGCTTGCGGCGGACGTTCGGGAATCTGAAATTGTTCTGGATACGCTACGCCATCAGCTATCAGTAACTCGTAAAGCAACTGAAACTTCGGCATGGGAAAGCGATGAGTATCGGGTAAGGGAACGACGTAATCGGGATGGTAGACCAGGGGTAAATCCATGCTTAGCTACTAGCAGTTGACTTCCCTATATTTTCTCTCCCATGCGGTACAACTAAGCTTGACATATCTGGACCTACGGGAATAATCCCACCAGGATTTAAGGGAAATAGATTGCCGTAGTAATCTTGCTTGACACTTTCTAAATCGCAAGTATCAGCCACCCCAGGTAATTGATACAAATCGCGCAGATACGATCCTAAGTGTTGATAATCTTGAATGCGGCGGCGGTTGCATTTAAATATGCCGTAGTAGGCGATATCAAACCGAAATAGAGTGGTAAATAGCCGGATGTCTGCTAGAGTTACGCAATCGCCACACAGATACCGACTGTTTGCCAAGACCGCATCGATTTCGTCTAATGTTGCGAATAATTCGTTGCAAGCTTCTAGGTATGCCGCTTGTGCCTGAGCCAAACCGCAACGGTATACCCCATTATTGACAGCATGATAGATTTTTTCATTCCACCAGTCAATCTTTTCTCGCAAATCTTCAGGATAAAGATCTAATTCTGGATGCTGGGCAAACTCGTTAAAGGCATTATTTAAGATGACAATAATTTCTGCACTCTCATTATTGACGATCGCCTTTGTTTGTCGATCCCATAAGACGGGAACCGTACAGCGTCCTTGATATCCTGGTTTTGCCAACTGATACAACTCTGCTAGGCTGCGACAGCCTTCTTCTTGCTGAGGTAGTACCCAACCGCCTTGAATTGGATCGGGTGTGGCGATCGCAACTGAGATGGCATCTTCTAAACCCTTGAGCGATCGTACCACAAGCGTTCTATGCGCCCAAGGGCAACTAAGTCCGACGAAAAGTTGGTAGCGTCCTGTTGCTGGTGGGTAAGGACTGTCTACACCAATAGAGTCGCGAAACTGACTGCTAGGACGAAGATATTCCCCCGATTTACCACGGGGTGCGAGCTGAGACATCATCAACTGCCAAAGTGTCGTCCAAACAAATTTGCCCAACCAGATAATTAACTTGGGTGGTAGAGATTTCCCCTTCTGCTTGGGTTTGGTAGGAGTTACATTTTGGTTATCAGCGCTCATTTTCAGACAAAAATCAAGGATTTATTGTCAGCTTGGCTTTCTCGATCGACCGTCTATAGAAGCTTAGAAAGTTGGAAAAGTAAGGAAATGCGAATGAAAGGACATGAACCTTCACATCTTTCGATACTAGAACCTAAATCTAGCTGCACTCTATCTTATTATAAACTAGCGTTCCAGCGGCTCAATGAAGTGCGATCGCAGTAACTCGATTCGCTGAGTGACTGGAATAGAATTTGAGATTCCAAGATATGCAGCGACCGAGTGTTTTGCTTCAGGCGCTTGCTGTTAGAATGAGACTCAAGAAACTAAACTCAAACAGCGGAAATTGACGCAAAAGCAAATATAAGTCTGGCTAAGCTCCAAATTACCTCAAATCTCGTCACTTTACTGGTTGTTTATGGCTGCCCTGACTCCAGCTAAATCTAAACGCGAGCGTGGTGTCATTCTCACTCCTCAAGGATGGCAAAAACTACAACGGGCAAAGCAAGCGGTAGAGGTAGAGTCGAACTGGGGTCGGCGCTTAACTCGCGAACAACTAAGCGATCGCACGGGTTTATCGCTACATACTATTTCTCGCATTCTCCAGCGTCAAGAACGGGTGGATCGGCAATCGCTAGAGTGCTTTTTTCAAGCCTTCAGCTTAGAACTATCCTCGGAAGACTGTACCATATATGAGTTGCCCGTTGTAGGTGGGGCATCTGGGCAAGAAAATCGACACCAGGACTGGGGAGAAGCGATCGATGTCTCGACATTCTGCGGTCGAGAGGCAGAACTAGGACAACTGCGGCAATGGTTGCTGGAAGAACGCTGCCGTTTAGTAGCGTTATTGGGGATTGGTGGCATTGGCAAGAGTGCCTTAGCAGTGAAGCTAGCACAGCAAATTCAAAATGAGTTTGAACTCGTAATTTGGCGATCGCTCTCCAACGCACCGCTATTAGAAGAGTTACTCGAAAGCATATTACAATTTCTGCTCCAGAAGCGAGGAGAAGATCCAGCCCCACCTGCGAGCTTAAACGATAAATTATCAAAGCTGATGGAATGTTTGCGCTCCTCGCGCTGTCTGCTGATTCTAGACAATGTAGAAACAATTCTACAGTCTGGGAGAGCCGGACAGTATCGTGTCGGCTACGAGGGTTACGGTCAACTACTGCGCTATTTTGGGGAAGCGTCCCATCAAAGTTGCGCGATTGTTACGAGTCGGGAAAAGCCGAAAGAGGTAGCATTTCTCGAAGGTGAATGGCTACTCACGCGATCGCTACTGCTAAAAGGATTAAATCCAGCCCAAGGACGCGAGATATTTCGGCAAAAGGGTCAATTTACGGGTAGCCAAACAGAGTGGAACCTCCTGGTGGCTCATTATGGGGGCAACCCACTAGCGTTGAAGTTGGTAGCAGCAGCAACCCAAGAACTATTTGACGGCAGAATTACTCCAGTTTTGCAGTATGTCGAACAAGGGATCTTAATTTTTGAAGATATCCGCGATTTGCTAGAGCGGCAGTTTCAGCGCTTGTCAGCGGTTGAGCAAGAAGTCATGTATTGGCTGGCGCTACATCGGGAACCGATCGCGATCGCCCAGTTGTCAGAAGCGATGGTGACGATTGCATACAAGCGCCAGCTACCGGAAGCAATTAATTTCTTGTTGCGGCGATCTCTAATCGAGAAAAGTGGCAAGCATCTGTCACTCCAACCAATGGTTATGGAGTATGTGACGGAGCGATTCGTCGAGCTGGTAGGTGCAGAATTGACGAGCCAGCAGCTCGATTTATGCCAGCGGTTGCCATTGATGCAAGCACTTGCCAAAGACTACGTGCGGGAGACGCAAAGACGGCTGATCGTACAGCCTACGATTGAGCGTTTGCTGACTCAGTTAGGCTCTCGACAAGCGATCGCGCAATTGCGGGAGTTGCCAAACCAACAGCGGCAACAATCGCGCTCTCAATTGGGCTATGCAGCAGGTAATGCGATTAATCTGCTCGTACAGATGAAAACAAATTTGCGATCGCTTGACTTTTCCGAACTAGCAGTGTGGCAAGCCGATTTACGACAAGTGAATTTATCTGGCGTGAATTTTCAAAATACCAATCTGCTTAAGTCTGCGTTTGCTGAAACCTTAAGAAGTGTAGTTTCAGTCGTATTTAGTCCCGATGGCAACCTCTTAGCAACGGGTGATGTAGATGGAAAAATTCGCTTGTGGCAAGTCGTAGACGGCAAACAGCTTTTGACACTTGAGGGACACACGGGTTGGGTCTGGTCAGTTGCCTTCAGTCTTGACGGTAAAACTATAGTCAGTGGCAGTCATGACACTTCGGTGCGGTTGTGGGATGTCCGTACAGGTCAATGCTTGAAGGTTTTGCAGGCACACACGAGTGGCGTGCGATCGGTGGCTTGGAGTCCAGATAGTCAAACTATAGCGAGTGGTAGTTTCGATGCATCGATTCGGTTGTGGGATGCGACTGGTGAGTGTGGGCAAGTCTTGCACGGTCATACGAGTGGAGTTTGGTCTGTCACCTTTGCACCCAGTACGGATACTTGCGTTCTCGCAAGTGGCAGTCACGACACCTCGATCCGACTGTGGAATATTCGGACTGGTCGATGCTTGAAAGTTTTGCCAGGACATACAGGGGGCGTGCGATCGGTGGCTTGGAGTCCAGATGGTCAAACGATCGCCAGTGGTAGCGAAGACTCGTCAGTGCGATTGTGGGATGTGAGGCGTGGTCGGTGTCTCAAAACATTGTACGGGCATACAAATGGAGTTTGGTCTGTTGCCTTTGCACCAGCTCAAGAAACGAGCGCTCTTTTGGGCGATCGCATTCTTGCTAGTAGCAGTGCTGATTCCTTAATACGGTTGTGGGATGTCAATAGCGGTCAGTGTCTCAAGGCGTTATCGGGACATACTAACTGGGTTTGGGCAGTTGCTTTTAGTCCGAATAGTATTGCCTTAGCCAGCGGCAGCCACGATGCTTCTGTACGATTGTGGGATGTAAAAAGCGGTCGATGTCTGAAAGCTTTATGCGGCTCTACTAATGGCATCCGCTCAGTCAGTTTCAATTTGGATGGTAGCACCCTAGCTAGTGGTAGCGAAGACGCGATCGTGCATTTATGGGATATCAAGAGTGGTAAGTGTATGCAAGTGCTGCACGGTCATTCTAAGGAGGTGCGATCGGTTACCTATGCACCTGTAGATTCCAGTAGCAGTCGAGATGGTAGCATTCTGGCAAGTAGTAGTGCCGATTTCTCAGTCAAATTGTGGAACGTGCAGCGGGTTCAGTGTCTCCAAACACTAAACGGACATACCAATTGGGTATTTTCAGTTATTTTCAGCTCTGATGGTCAAACTTTGGCTAGTGGTAGTTTTGACTGCTCGGTGCGGTTGTGGGATGTGCGGTGCGGTGAGTGCCTCCAAATTTTCCAAGGTCATACTGATTGGGTATGGTCGGTCAGCTTTAGCCCAATCCCCCCATTCCCTCTTGTCAAAGGGGGTTTAGGGGGGATCTTAGCTAGTGGTAGTGCTGATGCGTCGATCCGTTTGTGGGATGTCAACAGCGGCGAATGTCTGCAAATTTTACGCGGTCATGCTGGTTGGGTCTGGTCGGTCAGCTTCAGCCCAATTCCCCCATCGGAAGGTTTAGGGGGGATCTTAGCTAGTGGCGGTGCTGATGCGTCGATCCGTTTGTGGGATGTCAACAGTGGTGAATGTCTGCAAATTTTACGCGGTCATACCAGTGGGGTACGCTCGGTTGCCTTCAGTCCAGACGGTAGGATGTTGGCTAGCGGTAGCGATGATTGCTCGGTGCGATTGTGGGATGTGACCAGTGGCGAATGTCTGCAAGTGTTATCAGGTCATACGAGTTGGGTATACTCAGTTACTTTCAGCCCCGATCGCCTGTTGCTAGCTAGTGGTAGCCAAGATGAAACGATCGCGCTTTGGGATATTGGTTCGGGTCAGTGCCTGCAAACACTACGAGCCGACCGACTCTATGAAGGCATGAAGATTGCAGGTGCGATCGGTTTAACCCCAGCACAAACAGTTACGCTTGTAGCGTTAGGGGCAGTCGATCGTTAAGTTAGTACCTAAGTGGGCGATCTTGCCTGGTCAAAATTCAGAATTATGCCGAAACTAGATATAAGAAGGCGTAGGGGCGGGTTTTGACTAAAAATCTACAGCTCAAGTTGTGAATCTATTTGCGCGCACCCGCCCCTACAGGAAGTTGGAGGGCAGGGGCTTTGCATAAATCGAGCGATCGCCACTTATGTAGAGGAGAGGAAAAGGTTTGGATTTGACTCAGGCGCAGATCGGTTTCTAGTTGGAGGAGCTAACCATGCAAATTACTCTCGACAATATTACTCAAGCAGTCATCAATCATGGCGATGGTGGCAAGGCGCACCCGCGACTTTACGAGATTTACCGCAGCTTAATTACACATTTGCACGCCTTTGTCAAAGAAGTGAATTTAACCGAACAGGAGTTGCAGTATGGGCGCGATTTTCTCAATCGAGCAAGTCACCATACCCAAGAAATCCCCAATGGGGAAATCCACATGCTGACGGACTTGATCGGCATTTCCGAACTAGTAGAGCTGTTACACAATGCAAACGGTACAGCAACAGAAAGCAATCTCGAAGGTCCGATGTACGTACCGGATGCACCAGAGCGCAACATGGGCGATCGCTTGGGGATAGATAAAGATGGCGAACCGCTGATTGTTTCAGGCTACGTACTAGACTTAAACGGTAAGCCAATCGCCGATGCGATTGTCGATGTCTGGCAACCAAATTCTCAAGGACTCTACGACATTCAAGATCCATCCCAGCCAAAGGATAACTTTCGCGGTCGTTTCCGAACCAAAGCGGATGGAATATATACATTTGAAACTGTAGTTCCAACAGGGTATCACATTCCCGCTAGCGGACCCTGCGGCGAGGTATTGGAGCTATTAAGACGGCATACTTGGCGGGCTGCACACATCCATGTTAAGCTCAGCGCCTCTAGCTATACTCCACTGACAACCCAGATATTTATTGCTGGCGATCCTCACATCGATTCCGATACAACTTTCTCAGTCAAAACTGCGATCGCCTCTTTGCAAAAACACGATGCCGTTGACGAACTCATGGCAAGCGATCGGCACGTACCGTTTTATACCACGAATTTTAACTTCGTGCTGCGACCGAGCGACAAGGGGGACAAGGGGGAATAATTACCAATTACCAATTACCAATTACCAATTACTAACTACCAGTGACCAATGACCAACTTTTAGGGACTTGGAAGTTAATGAGTGCGATCGCCATTCTTCCTGATGGGAGTATTGAGCCTGACGTGTATGGAGTTAATCCAGTCGGCTACATTACTTACACATCTGAAGGGCGGATGATGGTGATGTTTGCCAGGAGCGATCGCGCTCTCTTCAGCATAGATGTCAAGTCACCGTTGGGTAAGGATATACAGAAATTACCATTTGCGGAACTAGCAGCAGCTTTTACTAGCTTCAATGCTTATGCAGGGACGTACGAGCTGAATGGAAATACTGTAGTTCATCACATTGAAATAGCGTCTATCCCGAATCGAGTAGGTACGGATTTAGTCCGCACTTTTAGTTTAAATGGCGATCGAATCACGCTGAAAACGCCGCCTACTTACAGCGATGGTGTTTTAAAGATTTTTGAATTGGTATGGGAACGAGTAGAAATTGCCTAACGAAATCTTTGGCTAAAATGCCAAAATATTATGGAAAACACTCAGAAAAGTTTTGCCAAAAATTTATCTGAAACTAAAGCCAAAACTAGAAAAGATACTGATATTTTTTCTAGGTTGATTTGCTGGATTTTAGAGTTATTTAAAAAAGCAAAATTTGCCGCGGTCAAACTTGCTCGCCAGCCCAAAAGTGGCATGGCGATCGCCACACTCGTAGCAGCTGCAATTGTGGCAGGACATACCATCTCACTCGGATTAGCCACAGCCCAAACATCGCCTTTAGTTCCGCTCAAAAATGTACCAATTCCCGTCCCCGACAATATTGGCGAGTTTATCAGAGACAAGACCGCCGCGATCGCGTTGGGAAAAACTTTTTTTTGGGATATGCAAGTTGGCAGTGACGGAATTCAAGCTTGTGCTAGCTGTCACTTCCACGCTGGTGTGGATAATAGGTCGAAAAACCAACTCGATCCTGGTAGGTTGCGGGTAAACAGTGATCGCACTCCTAACCCCGATACAACTTTTAATACCGGAGGCGGCGCAAACTACCAACTCAAACCAAAAGATTTTCCATTTCACCAGCTCAAAGATCCGAGCGATCGCCTGTCGGCAGTTATAGCGGATAGTAACGATGTCTCTTCTTCCCAAGGAGTTTTCAGCTCTAAGCTAATTAATGTGATTCCTGGTAGCGCCGAGGATGAAGTGGAGCCAATAGACGACCCTGTGTTTAACGTCCAAGGGATTGAAGTCCGCCGCGTCGAACCCCGCAATACGCCAACAGTCATTAATGCCGTCTTCAACTTCCGCAACTTGTGGAACGGACGCGCCCTCAACCTGTTTAATGGAGTGAATGCACTGGGACATAGAGATCCCGATGCTTTTGTTTTGCAGGCGGATGGGTTAGAAAAGCTCAAAAAAGTTAAAGTGCGGCTGAATAATTCCTCTCTGGCTTCTCAGGCGGTGGAGCCACCAACTAGCGAATTCGAGCAATCAGCGATCGGTCGCTTACCACAACTTGCACAGAGTAACATTAATTCCAACGCTCAGCTCAAAGTATCCGATCGCTTTCAACCCAATCAGCTCAGTCCGCTAGGAAATAAGCGCATCGGCAAAAAGCTGCTTTCCCTACAACCGCTGAGCAAACAACTCGTACATCCTGAAGATAGCGTTCTCGGTCGCTATAGCAATTTTCCCCAACTAGGATTAAAAGTCAGTTATGAGTCACTGATTCAAGCCGCCTTTCAACCGCAGTGGTGGAAATCTAACGTTGTTATTCGTTCTGATGACAATGGCGGGACTCTCATCACCAAACCAAACCGACCGTTAAATGTCAGCGAATCAAAGCTAATTGAGTATAATTGCGCCTTGTTCTTTGGGCTAGCAATGCAAGCTTATGAATCGACGCTGATTTCTGACGATGCGCCGATCGATCGCTACTTAGCCGGAAAAACCAATGCTCTGACCCAGCAACAGAAGCTAGGTCTGGATGTTTTTCAAAATAAAGGTTTATGCATTGGTTGTCACGCAGGGGCAGAATTTACCTCTGCTTCTGTAGGAAGTGTCGCCAGTCAAGGGCGATTTGGGCGATCGCCTGTCGGGACAAATCCACCGGAAGACAGGGGCTTTTTCAATATTGGTGTTAGATCGGTACAGGAAGACTTAGGGATCGGTGGTGACGATCTACTCGGTAATTCTCTTTCAGAAGTGCGATTAGCTCAACAAGGCAAATTTCCGCAACTCTTAGGCGAGAATCCCCCTACTTTTAATCCACCGCTTAACCCGAATGAAGTTGTCGTGGCGGATGGAGCTTTTAAAACCCCAGGACTCCGCAATGTAGAACTGACGGCTCCTTATATGCATAACGGCGGGTTCTTGACTCTTGAGCAAGTTGTCGATTTTTACAATCGTGGTGGCGATTTTGAGAGTTTTCCCAGTCTGCCAGTGCTGAATTTGACTGCGAATGAAAAAGCGGCGTTGGTAGCGTTTTTGAAGGGGTTGACCGACGATCGCGTTCGTTATGACAAAGCTCCTTTCGACCACCCACAGATCTTCGTCCCCAACGGACATCCAGGTAACGAGAAGACCGTAAACAATGACGGAACGGGGAAAGCTACCGAAAACTTAATGGAGATCCCTGCTGTCGGTCGCAACGGTGGCGATCTTTCACCCAATTTTCTCGCCACTCAATAAACTCTATCCATTTTAGAGGTGAAAAGATGAAATCTGCGGAAGTTGTTGCAATTACGCAACCCGAACCAGAAATAGAACGGCAAGAAGAACGCCGCTATCAGGCAATGCTGAATAACGATCTCGTTACACTCGAACGGCTGCTAGGGGAAGAACTACGCTACGTACATTCAAATGCACTTATCGATAGTAAAGCGAGTTACATTGCTTCCCTGAAATCGGGTGCAGTGCAGTACCAGCAAATTGTGCGTGAAAACGTGCTGATAAAAGTTTACAGCGAGATAGCTGTGGTGACGGGCAGGATCTTAATGACTGCCATAGTTAGAGGTGAAGTAAGGTACATAGACAATGTTTTTGTCAATATCTGGGCAAAGCAAAAACAGGGATGGCAATTAATTCATTTTCAGCCTACGCCAATTTCAAGATAAATAGTAGGTGGACATAAGCATAAATATTTATCGACAGATGCGATATGAGGAAGTCATTTTATGCGAGTCAAACTTAGCTTTGTCTTGGCTATAATCTTCGCGAGTTCGTTCGGCGATCCTATGTTATTGCTAGCACAGGGCGATCGCTCGGTCGGCATTTTTAACCAACAGCAAATTGATGGGTCGAGTCGAGGTAGACCAGGTAGAAGAGAGGGAACGGGTAGCCGTGGTGATTTTCCGGTGGCAAATATTCCGCTTACGGCTTTAGTCCCCGCTAATAACTCAGGTTTAGCAGTAGAAGAGAATCCTACTTTTTGGTTTTATGTACCTGCTATCTCCCAAAAGACGGTTTGGGGCGAATTTTCCTTGCAGGACGAACAAAACCAGAATGTCGATCGCGCGACTTTCCTGCTACCCAACAAATCGGGTATTATCAACGTGAAATCGCTATCCACAAAACCTTTAGAAATTGACAAAACATATTATTGGTATTTTAAGCTTTACTGCGATCGCCAAAAATTGTCTGCTCCCGTTTTTGTCTACGGACGAGTACGACGAGTAGCACCGTCACCTAATTTAAAAAACAGCTTAAAAGCCGCGATCGCACCACTAGACCGCGTGACTCTCTACGCTCAAAATGGGATTTGGTACTCAGCCCTCACTGAATTAGCGCAACTCCGTCAAACTCAACCCCAAAACATAACCCTCGATCGCCATTGGACTGACTTATTAAGAGACGTTGGTTTAGAGAAACTAGCCAAAGAACCAATATTAAAAGTCAAAAGTCAAAAGTCAAAAGTCACTGATAACTGACAACTGACAACTGTTCACTGTTCATTGTTCACTGTTAAAGCCAATTTCCCACTAAAACATACGCAGCCCAAAAATAGGGGATTTCATAATTTTTCAACAGTGTTAGTTGAGCGCGACGTAAAGCTTCGGCTTTAGTTGTTGTGGCATTTTCTAATTCTTGATAGAAATGAGTCATCAATTCGGCAGTAGAGCGATCGTCTACCGACCACAATGTTGCTAGCGTACTCCGCGCCCCCGCACGCACGGCGATTCCAGCTAATCCCAAAGCGGCTTGGCGATCGCCCGCAGCTGTTTGACAGGCACTGAGAACTAACAATTCAATCGCTTTAGGTTGGCGTTGACCGCTTAATTGCAACAATTTATCAAAATCTTTTACTTTAATGAGTTGTTCCCAAGCAAGAATGAAAGTTTCTTCAGCATTGGAACTAAATTCGCCATGAGTAGCAATATGAACGACAGAAAACTTAGATGAATCTATCTGGTTTTGAATGTTTTGTTTCGTAAAATCTTGGTTGAAAAGTTCTTCGCTACTAGGCAATTTAGTTTGAACTTGCTGCAACTCCAATACGACATTTTCAAGTGGAGAAAAGTTTCTTCCGGCAATTTGGCGTTTCTCGCTAATTCCAGCAATGAGAGCATTGAGTCTTCGTCGTTGCAAAGGTCGAGGGTCAACCAGTTGCAGACCGGGAGCGAGGGCGATCGCATATTTTTCGATCAGATATTGTTTTTGCTGTTTGTCATAAAGTACTGCCATTGGTATATTCCGCAAAGAACCATCCAGTACGAATACTAATGTTTTAATTCTTTGGCGATCGAATTCGGTGGTAAAGGGTTGAATTAGCCAGTCATACACCTGCTGAGACAATTCTTTAATATCATTAATTCGGTCGGGTTCTACTAAGAATGACTGCAATTTTTCTATACTGTTTTCAATTTCTTGACGCGATCTATAAGTTGTGTAATGGCGTAGTTCGGTTTGATTTGGCAACTTTACAATAACTTCCAAGCGATCTGGTAAGATAATCGGATAAATGACTGCTGCTGTCGGATCTGTTTTGTCAACTACCTCGTCAATCTGTTTCGGCTTAGCCTGCAAACAAGCTTCACGAAAGAAATTTTCTAGTTCAGTTAACTGAAGTGCTTCAATTGCATTTCTAGCTTGTTGTAAGTTTTGTCGAGCGATCGGATTGTTGTTAGGGGCGCACACCCGTGCGTCTCTACAGGACGATCGCAACAATAGATCGACTAGTTGCCGATAGACGGGTTCTACACTATTTCTAAAGGAAAATTGGATGTCTGGATTGAGAGCGACGAGATCGCTGCGTAGAGATTGTAATGTATTAACTGCCTCAGTGTAGGAGGCGATCGCACCTTTCAAATCTCCTTGTAGTTTGAGCAGATACCCTGACTGCCACTGCCACAAATAAACAATATCATTCGCTTGAATTGATTGGGCTAGTATCAAAGCTTGTTTTGTTAATTCTTGAGCAGATTGTAGAGACGATTCATGTAATGTTTGTGCGTCGTCTGATAAATCTTGAGATTCTAAATACAATCCGCCCAATGCACCCAAGGCATAAGCTTGCGATCGCACATCCCCAATACTTCGCGCTTGTTGAATGGCGGTGGCGAAGATTTGAGCAATTTCTGTCCAGGTGGGAGCGTTGGTAGCAGCGGCGTGTTTCAAACACCCAAGGCTCTGAGCCAGGTTGATTTGAGCAAAGATGGTAGCGTGACTGGGCGATAAATTCGTCAGTTCTGATTGTAGGTTAGTCCATATTTTTTGGATCTGCGACCGCTGCTGGAGTTCTAGCAATACATTGATTTGATTGACTTTTGCTTGAATTTGTGATGTGGGTAAGGGTGAAGCGATCGCTGCCTCTTGATAATATCGCTCAGCCTTTTGATAGGAGGAAATTACAGCAGTTGGGCTTAATTTACCATCTGGTTGACTGATATTACAGCGTAACGAAGGATATATGTCTTCATTGACCACATTTTGCCGCATTCGTACTCGATTACCCCAAGCGCGCTCTGTATTGCCTAAGCTGAGTAACGCTGTACTTATTTCTGAGGGAGATTTCAAACGTTTGGCGAGATCCAAACTTTGTTGCAACACTTTCATCGACTGCTCCAAATTGCCAACCAATTGCAGCACATCACCCAAGTTGCGTAAGGCAATGGCTTTAAGTAATGAATCTGGCTGTTGCCCTAGAGTTTGGCTGACTTGCTCTAATGTTGCTAGAGCTTGACGGTAGAAACCTAAACTTTGCCGTGCAAGACTTTGGTTAATTAAGGTGCGAGCGATCGCCACTTTATCGTCAAGGCGATCGTATATGCTAGCAGCTTGTTGCCAAGTTTCCAAAGCTAGTGCTGCTTGTCCTAGTTTGAGCTGTAAATCGCCTTGAATTTCAAGAGTTTGA
This sequence comes from Chroococcidiopsis sp. [FACHB-1243], assembly GCF_014696895.1. Taxonomy (NCBI): domain Bacteria; kingdom Bacillati; phylum Cyanobacteriota; class Cyanophyceae; order Chroococcidiopsidales; family Chroococcidiopsidaceae; genus Chroococcidiopsis; species Chroococcidiopsis sp. [FACHB-1243]. The sequence continues at coordinate 100,902 of NZ_JACJQX010000015.1, forward strand.
GCTAGAATTTTGAGATTTTGGATTGGTAAATGGTAGTTGGTAGTTGGTGAGAGGCGATTTTTCCCTCGGCTTCCCCAGCTCTTTTGTCCCCCTTGTCCCCCTTGTTCCCCAGCTCTCTTCTCTACGGAATATCCTAAAAGATCGAGACTAGAGGCAATCGCTTGTGCGGCTTTTTCCCATTGTCCGAGTTGTTGGTAGGCAAGGGAAAGATTGCTAAGGGCGATCGCTTGTTTTAGTTTGTCCCCAGTAGCTTGAAAAGCCGATGCTGCTTGCTGTAAAACTGTTATCGTAGCTGAGTATTGCCCAGATTTGTAGAGTTCCCGCCCGCGATCGAGTAATGCTTGAGCATCAGGTTGATTTCGCTCGGCTGGACTTTCTACTGCTTGAGCCGATGGAAATGTAAGCCTGGAGATACGTCCATTTATGTTGGGAACAATTCCCCCAAAGGCTATCGCTGCAATTGAGACAACAATAACAAACTGACACCACCATATCTTGCGATCGCTCCTAGCCCTTCTTTTTAACGAAAGTTGTAGAGATCTTAACGCCCCCCTTGTCAAGGGGGGTTGGGGGGATCTTCTCCGGCGTAGTCGAGACAAAACAGTACGAGCCGCTTTGAATAAAGCGCGTGCTTTTTGGTAAATCCTCAGCAGTCTTCTGCGTTTAATCACTACAAGAAGTAGGGTGAGATAAAAAACTATGGCGATCGCCACTAGGCGCAGTTGCAATCAAAATCACGTTACCGCGATCGTCATACCTCCAGCTTTGTGCCTCAGAAATTGGTAATTGGTAGTTGATTCCTTGTCCCCCTTGTCTCCCTTGTCCCCCTTGTCCCCCTTGTCTCCCGACTCCCGACTCCCGACTCCCGACTCCCGACTCCCCAAGCGACACCCAATCAATCGCAACAGGGTTATTGCTACGCAGGGCTTCATCTGGCAGTGATGGTAAACCACCCCGTCCAGTGATGGTAAATGTATTACCTTCATTTGCTGGACAACCTTGAACAATTAATTTCGTGCGATCTATAGGAATTGTAGGTAATTCTGTTAATCCAGAACTGGGGTCAATTTCTGGAGTCTCGATTTCTACCGTGCCGCTCAGCTCTGAATTTGCTCCAGAAGCCGTGATGTCACTAGCTGAAGTAGGGAAGTTGCGGAATTGAGTGCCAAAAATACCTTGGGTGTTGATGCGGACATTGCCACCACGAAAATTCTCGGAATTGGCACTGATATCGTTATTTTCAGATGGGATGGCAATGAGTAAGGGAGTATCGATGTTGATGTTGCCACCATTACCAGTACCACTGGACGTAGCGGATATTGAACTATTACGGCGCATCAGTAGTAGATCCCGTACTTGTAGATTGATGTTGCCACCATTACCAGAACTGGTTGCTGCTGTAATGCCACCCCGATTGTCTAGAAAAACAAAATCAGCATTGACTTGTAGTATCCCTGCACTACCTAAGCCATCATTTCTCACTGTTACTAGAGCATTATCTGTAACGCTTAATTTTTTAGTATTAATTGTTACATTTCCAGAAGCCCCACTCGGTCTTGGCGGCGCTCCAACCATTGCTTGAAAGTCTGAACTCACAAATTGGGCAGATGAGATCAAAAGACTTGGATTTACGAAACCAGGTGTTATCCCACTCACCTCTACAGAATCCGAGGCATTTACAAGAACGCTTCCTGCATTACCACTTCCTAAAGAGGAAGCACTGACAACTGCTCCGTCTTTAAGTTTCAATTTTGACGTGTTAATTGTTAATTTACCAGCATTCCCACTACCAGTCGATGAAGCAGCAAACCCACTGCTCACAGAAGCAGTCCGGTTGACTCCGATTAGTTCAACAAAATCAGTTGCGTGTATTGTTATATCTCCTCCATTCCCAGCGCTAAAGGATACAGAGGCTAAAATTCCTCCATTAAGACTACTTAGCCGTGCTGATGACACTGTGATATCTCCCGCGTCTCCAGAGCTGTTGAATGTTTGAGTCGCAATGGCACTCAAAGTTTGGCGATCGTTAGTTAAAGACCCAATTATTTTCACCGATTCAGAGGCATTTACAGTAATATTGCCACCTCTTGCAGGACTATAGGTTTTTGTGGTTATTGCTCCTCCATCCTGCAAGACTAACCGTGCTGTTGAAACTTCAATATCTCCTGCATTGCCAATTCCTGTGGTTTCGTTAGCCAACTCGCTATCAAGCGTTGGTTCAACGGACAATCCACGAATTTCCACTAATTCTTGGGTGTGAACGGAGATCGACTCTGCGGATTGGCTGCCAGTGTTTTGAATCAAAATGACAGAACCATCGTGTACTTCAAGGCGCTGTCCCTGGATCTGAATTGAGCCACTGCTTGTACCACTAGCATCTAGCAACGCTTTTTGATGTAGCTGAATACTCTGGAAACCTTGCACTGCTTCATAGCCCAATGACCAGCCATCATTGACTGGATTGAGGTTAACCTGCCCTGCGCTAACACTGCCTAATTCAATTCGTCCTGGTGTGGTTAGTATGCCTCCCTCTAAAGTGACCTTACCTCCTACTAGAGCTAAAGTTTTCTCAGGTTTTACTCGTAGCCCTGTTAAGCTATTCCCTGCTCCAATAAAAGGCGAGAATTGCGAATCGCGCTTCAAGCTATGACCCCTGCCTTGCACTCCAATACTTCCCGGATTCTGTCCAAACTGCAAACCAACAGGAACGTTGATAGTTAGCAATGGCGCAGTTTGGGGCGTAGTTGCACTAAACTCCGTGCCATCAGCAAACTTGATGCTACTCGCCGTCGTCCCCACAAACGAGCCACCAATATCTAACCGCGCATTTTGACCGAAAATTATTCCATTGGGATTAAGCAAGAATAAGTTAGCAGCACCGTTAGCTTGAATTAACCCGTCAATATTGGATACAGATTCACCCGTGACGCGGCTAAAAATATTTTGGATCTCGACAGCATTGTTAAACGCAGCCGTACCACCCGTAGGAATGGAAAATGAGTCGAAACTATGAAACAAATTTGTTCTAGCTTGAGTTCCGCCAGAAATCACATTTGTGTTGCCGGAAATCGTGACGGTAGTATTGACTGGCAGGCTTGCATCTGTGACAACTTGGGCTACTCCTGGGTAAGTATTGCATAAAGCAAATACCACGCCACCATATACGATTAGCATCCTCATCGCCCCCCTTGGCAAGGGGGGTTGAGGGGATCTGCTCTGCCGTAGTCGAGACGAAATGAGACAAAATACGCTCATAGGCAAAAGCCTGTTAGAAAGTGCTACTATCTGTAGCTAGACCCGCTAGTGACGGGTGCTGAAAGCAGAACAAAAATTGTCAAGTTAAATAGCCGCTACACCTACCCTCCTACTGCCAGATATCAACAGTATCCATTGTTTCCCAGGTTGATACCAGGCAACTTAACCCAGTTAAGCTCTGACTTAAGTAGAAAAAGACGGAAACCTGCATAATCGCCCTGCTGCTGTACCCATAGATAAAGAGTACTGGTTTAATTCATTTGGTCGGAGGGATTTATGTAGTTGTAGATACGCGCATCGTATCTCATGGGTGCAGCCTGTTTTTGAGATATTAAGTTAGATCGTGAGGAAAACTTCATGAAACAGCGTGAAGATATCGTACAAAAATTCTCTACTTTTTTCTGCTTTAATAGCAAAAATTGCTGTTGGCAGGCTGAACTCCAATTAGAGCATTCTATGCAATATTTAGTCCAGTCAGACCCAGACGCTAAAGCAGAATTCTGGGCGCGATATTTCTTAAAAGTTTTACGAGAAATATCCCTAACTCCCACTTTCCATTCTCCACACCCCACACCTCACACCCAGTTAAGAGCTGAAAAACACATCTCAGCATATTTACAAGAAGCTTGTCTTTGGGCAGCACAAAAAACACACAAAAGACTCTCATATTTAAGACATAAATATTTATTAGAAGACTACTTTCAGATTGCCAATCTTGCTAGCTGCTTGCCAGCAAAACTACTCAAAACTTTCAACTTAGAATACTCTCAATCCCAGAAATGTTGAATCCTGAGACAAATCTTCATATAATTTTTGATACTTCTGTGAGAAAAGAGAATCGGTCAACATTTCATGAGCTTCTCCATCCAATGAACATAGCTAATTTCTTGACACATAAAAGCCTGCAAATAGCGCAGTTTATCTAATAATTTATTTCCCCATGCTTGAGGAATTTCTACTAATTGTAGAATCAAATAAGCAATTAAAGTAGCATAAATCTGAATCGCAATTCCGTTCGGATTTTTTGTAATTAACTCATCCAGCTTGAGGTGCATTTTTAAAAACTTCCACAGGAGTTCAATCCCCCAACGCTGTCTATAAATCTCCGCAACTTCTGCATCATTCACTTCTGCTTCTCCTTGAGCTGGAAGATTAGTCACTAATCGATACTCTCTTTTCGTTTCCAAATCACAGAAATTGATGGCTCTATACAATCCTGCCTCTTTACCTGTTCCTACCTTAATTAACTCACTATCTCTCACATATTCTAATTTGTATAATTGACTAATTCTGACTACAAAATACTTCTGGGTTTGGCACGTTTCTCTTAGGAAGGTTAGGCTAGCAAAACCTCTATCCATGACACCGATACCATTTTCTGGCAAGGCCTCTATCATTTCTTTTCCATAGTTATAGTCATGGTTCCAACCAAAATTAACTAGATTTTCTTCCACTGCTTCTGTTGATAAATTTAAACTACTTATCAGTTTGACTTGGTGATAACCCAATTGCCATAATAATTTACTTGTCAAAGTTATTACAGTTGTATCTATCGGACAAATTACCAATTTATTCGCGGAATTTTTCTGTTGTAATTGCGAATTTAACTGTTGATAAATTTTGATAAAAGGCTCTAGACTTCTATGTTTGCTAGCCTTAGAGAAAGTCGAAATGTCACAGTTAATCTCTCTCAAATTAAGTCGGGCGAATAAATCTCTCATACTTGTTAGGCTTTTGTCCATCACATAGCCGAGCCAGCATTCGACAAATAGGCGAGTGCTGAGGACTGGAAAATCATTTTTTGGCAAATTAGCTAGGCACTGTTTGACAAGTTTGTGAAATGAAGGTATCATCAATTGTTAACATTTATTAGTTCTACTCAGCTCACAAGTTATCACCTTTTGGGCTGTTTTTTATAGCGATTTCTTAACATTCAACACTTCTGTCTCAATCCAACATAGAGGGCTATGCTAAAACAGCAATACTACGTTTCGTCAACGATAAAATTTATTGTCAAGATATAGAAGCAAAGAGACAGAAATTTTCTGATTACGGTTTGCTTAAAGATTTGAGTGCTAAAGAATTAAAAGAAGCATTGATATTACAAGGAATAACCGATCGCCAACTCGATCTACACTCTCTCGCGTGGCGATGTTTTGATGATATTTATCAGCCAGATCGCAGTCGAGTTAGCCGCATTCTAGAACCACCTACTCAAGAAGATCTACAACAAATAGTTGCCTATTATAACAAGCAGCGCGATCGCCTCAATTTTCCCACAGCCATAGCTACAACAGAAACAATTCAAGCTATGTTAACAACCTGCATCCAAGCCGCCCGCGATCGCCGCACGATGCAATTTCTCCCTTTAGATAACTATAGTCATATATCAGATTTCATTTCTACCCCTTTAGACACAGCAATTCAAATTGAAGAACAAGAACAAGTTAAATCTTTGATTGTCAAATTATTTACCTCAATGCCGATCGCAGGTCAAATATTATTTACATTTTGGCAAGGATTAAACTTAACTCAAGCAGAAATAGCAGCGATCGTCCAGCATAAATATCCAGAAATGCAAAAGCAATATCAAGTTGCGCGTCAATTAGGACGATACACGACAAAGTTATTACAAGACTTTTTGCAAGAGTGGAACCAACTTAATCCAGATATTCAAGTTCAAGGCGATCGCGATATCGAGTACCTCAAAAATTCTTTAATAGAGTGTTTGCGATCGCATTGCGTACAATCCCTCAATTCAACTTTAGAAAAAACCAAAAACCAACTATTCGATGAAAATAAAGTTACTGGTTTTCAAGAGCAAAAAATGCAAAAGAATTTGATCGATTGTTTTTATCAAGAATTAGCAGTTGACATGAATATCACTAAAAATTCATTAAGCGTAGCCGAAGCTAAAATATCTACTTTTATTCATGAATGGTTGAAAAGCGAGCAAGTCGTATTAAAAATATAGGAGGTACAATGACACTTCAACTCAACGAATTAGTTACAATCTATCCAGAACATCTTTGGATAGAACTACCATCAGAAGTTCAAACTAAGATATGGCAAATTGTGACTCAAGAGTCTTATTCTAATCATGCTGCCCGTTGGCGAGGATTTTTGAATCATTTGTGTTTGCATACACTGTTCAATTGGCTACCGATAGAACCCAAAACACCTATTATCTGTCCGAATCGAGCCGAACTTCCTAGTTTTTGGGAAATAGTCAACGGCACAGTACTAGCTGTAGGAAAAACTCGACTTGCACTCATTCCTAGCGATAAAAGCAGTCAAGCAGAATTTCGCATTCCTCAAGAATGGGTTGATATTCCTAACTGGGCAGTCAATTATTATTTAGCCGTACAGTTAAACTTAGAAGCAGGCTGGTTACGGGTATGGGGATATGCAACCCATCAGCAAATTAGAGAGGAAGGAAAATACGATCCCATGGATCGAAGTTACTGCTTAGAGCCAGCAGATTTAATTGCAGATATTAACATGATGTGGATAGCACGGGAACTTTTTGCGCCTCAGAAACTAGAGGTTAAAGCATTACCTAACTTATCCACTGCACAAGTAGAAAAATTACTAGCACAACTCAGTCAACATACTCCCTTCTCGCCTCGCCTTTGCGTTCCATTTGGACAATGGGCAGCACTTATTGCTGCGGATGAAAATCGACAACTATTATACCAAAAACGATTGCAAACTCGAAGCTGTGCTGTAAAATGCCAGCCTCAAATTAATAACTTAAGCCACTGGTGGCAAAATTTCTTTACAGGGGGTTGGCAGTCGCTCGATTCACTTTTACATCCTCAACATTTAGCATTTCAATTTCGTCATGAAACTGACGCAAATACAATTCGCGTCCAAGGGGCAAAACTGATCGATCTGGGAATGCAATTAGAAGGTGTAAAAGTGGTATTATTGGTTGCTCTAACATTAGAGAGCGATCGCAAAGTTAGTATCCGCGTACAACTGCATCCAGCCAGCGGACAAACTTACTTACCAGCCAATCTCAAACTCATTTTACTATCTCAAGCAGGAACAATGCTTCAGGAGATCCAATCGAGAAATCTCGATCGCTTAATTCAACTGAAACGATTTAAATCTCCTCTAGGAAAAAGTTTCGGGATCGAAGTAGCTTTAGGTAATGTCAATATTAGAGAAGATTTTGTCCTCGAATCGCCAATTGGCGCGTAGCCATGAATAAGTTGGTTATTCTCAAACTGGGTAAGGGTGACTTCCAAGTAGGTTTTCCCACGGTGACAGCTCAATTGTGGGAAGATGGTAATCCCGTGCCAATACAATTTACTGGTAGCTTACCCCCTGCACCAGAGTTATACGAACTATATCAACGCTGGCAGTTACTTTATCAGCTACTTTATGAGTCTTTCGATCGCAGCTTAAATTGGCGCGGATATATAGAAATAGAAGATTTAGAAATTGATACGGAAGATATTACTCATGTTTCCTCAGTAGAGTTTAGTAATTTATGTAATGAATTTAAAAATCGATTTAATCTTTGGCTTAAATCCGAGTCTTTTCTCAATATTGACCGCAAATTACGCACTAAATTAGCCCCAAATGAAGAAATTCTCGTAGCACTAGAAACAGAATCAGACCAAGTACGGCGAATTCCCTGGCATTTGTGGGATTTCTTTGAAGATTACCAACAAGCGATCGCTAGCCTCAGCGTACCAGAAGTGGATCGAGTGAGATCGTTACGCAAAAATTCACAGAGAAAAATTAGAATTCTAGCTGTTTTGGGTAACAGTGAAGGGATAGATATCCAAAAAGATCGAAATATTCTAGAGCAATTACCAGGCGCACAAACTGTTTTTCTCATAGAGCCACAACGCCAAGAATTAGATCGATGGTTGTGGGATAAACAAGGTTGGGACATGCTATTTTTTGCTGGACATAGTGCGAGTCAAGCTGATGGTGAGACTGGTCAAATTTATCTGAATCGCACCGATAGTTTAACGATCGCTCAATTAAAAAATGGACTCAAAGCTGCGATCGCTCGTGGTTTGAGATTGGCAATTTTCAACTCTTGCGATGGTTTGGGATTGGCAAAAGAACTTGCGGCTCTGCACATTCCCCAAATTATCGTGACGCGGGAACCATTGCCAGATTTGGTTGCTCAAGAATTTTTGAAATACTTTCTAGAAGCATTTGCTAGCGGCGAATCTTTCTATCGAGCGGCGCGAGAAGCAAGGGAAAGGTTGCAGGGTTTAGAAAATCGCTTCCCCTGTGCCAGTTGGCTACCCGTAATTTGTCAAAATCCCACAGCAGCACCGCTAGTTTGGTCAAATGTCTCCCCACATCGTCCATTACCACTGCGTCAAGTTTTCCTCACAGTTTTCCAAGCGAGTTTAATCGCAACGACCTTAGTGATGGGAGTGCGATCGCAAGGCATCTTGCAGACATGGGAACTTTCAGCGTTTGATGCCTTGATGCGGAGCAGACCAGCCGAGCCGCCAGATCCGCGTATTCTAGTTGTCACCGTTACCGAAGCCGACGTACAAGCGCAACCAGCCAAAGAAAGGGGAGCCGCATCCATCTCCGATCGGACGCTGGCTCAACTAATTCAAAAACTAGAGCGATTTCAACCCCGTGTTATCGGTTTGGATATCTATCGCGAAAACCCCGTGGGAGCAGAATATACAGATTTAGCTCGGACAATGCAACAGAGCGATCGCTTTTTTGCAGTCTGCAAAGCTAGCCAAGAGGATAAAAAATCTGGTGTTGCACCACCTCCAGAAGTCCCCATGCAACGCTTGGCTTTCAGCGATGTGGTGATAGATCCCGATGGCATTCTGCGCCGTCAACTCTTAGCTATGGCTGCTGCGCCTCCTTGCAAAACTGACAAATCCTTAAGTTTGCAATTAGCAACCCATTACCTAGCCGATTTAGGCATCCAACCGCAACTAACCTTAGAAAATGATTGGCAGATTGGTAGCATCATTTTTCATACTTTAGAGGAGAATACTGGCGGCTACCACAGTATAGACAGTCGTGGCTATCAGCTCCTACTCAATTATCGTGCTGCCAATCCAGTTGCAAAGCAAGTAACTGTTGCAGACGTTTTTAACAATCGACTCACCGCCGATGTAGTCAAAGACCGGATCGTCCTAATTGGTACGATCGCCGAAAGTTTTCACGATTATTGGTCTACTCCTTACAGTATCAGTCAGTTTCCTCACCAAAAGATGCCAGGAGTTATCGTACAGGCGCACATGGTCAGTCAAATCCTCGGTGCAGTTTTGGATCGCCGACCGTCGATCTGGGTTTGGTCGCAGTGGAGTGAAGTTTTTTGGGTTTGGTGTTGGTCTGTTGTTGGTGGCATACTTGCTTATCGCCTGCAAGGCTTACGTTTGGGACTAGCAGGCGCGATCGCCTTTAGCGTCATGTATGGGGTTTGTTTTAGCCTCTTGCTACTGGGTGGCTGGATACCGTTGATTCCTGCTGCATTAGCTTTAGTTATTGCGTCTGCATGTGTAGCGGCATATGTAGGATTCAAAACTCAGAAATAGTTTTGGCGATTAGAAATCGCTGCATAATTCAACCGCAACTCCACCCATTACATAGATAGAACAGAGCGAGTTAACAACATCATGAATTTGTCATAAAAATCATGAAAATTTTATTAAATAATTAAAGCCTATGCACGCCAAAACGACTTCACACTCACTAGATCGAGTAGATGTTGACCTACAGCAATTCAAACATCGCCGTCCTAGATTATCGATGATTTGGGTGAAAGAGTTTGACGGTAAACGTCATCATTTAGTAGCACGATGGATTTCACAAGATGCGTAAACAGTCCGCTTAAAATCTAATCTCAATTGCGATAAACCTCACAATGATAAAAACATGAAAATCAACTCTGTTAGACATCAAGCTTTTCTTCATTTAATGAATAACTTTCAAGCTCAAAGAGTTCAGCGTTTGCGCTTGCTGGGTCGTTCGATGAACACAATTGGTATTCACAACTTGAGGTCGGTGTTCAGGCAAGAATAAACTATTGCAACACTAAATCATTCGTAAACATCGGGGGTTAACTGTTGACGGTAGAAAACAGTAGGATGGGCATTGCCCACCCTACTTTAGAAAACAATAATTGTAGGAGATTTTGATATGGATAACGCAATTGCTCCGAACCATACACCTGTTCTCACACCACCAGAAATTACATTAATCCCAAACAATTCACTCTTGACCGAGACACCAGAAGAAGGACGGCAACTAGCAGTTAAAATGGCACGGCTGATTATTAAGCTAACTCAACCTGATGAAGAAAAGCGCCAACAACTACGCAAGGTTTATGACAATGATGCCATGATGCTAATTGCCGTAAGTCAAGTTGTTGCCGCAGAATTTGCCACGATCGCCGCTGCTAATAACTACTGGCGAAAGTAGCATTTCCATAAATAGCACTTTAAAGCCGTTAAATCAGTCATATGTTCTGATACAAGGAGAAATACGCTATGAAACTCTTGATTCGAGCGGTCGTGAGCTTTTTTGTCTTCGTTGTCGATGTTGTCTACGGCAATCGTTCCTACGCTCGGTTTTACGTGCTAGAAACGATCGCCCGCGTGCCTTATTTTTCCTATCTATCGGTGCTGCATCTCTACGAGACGCTCGGTTCTTGGCGCAAAGCAGACTGGTTGAAAGTTCACTTTGCCCAAACCTGGAACGAATTACACCATCTGTTGATTATGGAATCTTTGGGTGGCGATCGCCGCTGGATCGATCGCTTCATCGCTCAACATATTGCTGTGGCTTACTACTGGGCGATCGTGCCGCTCTATATATTGTTTCCTGAATCCGCCTACTATCTGATGGAACTGATTGAAAGTCATGCCTATCATACCTATGACAAGTACTTGAAGACGCATGAAGCACAGTTGAAAGCTCAAAACGCTCCTCAAGTTGCGATCGACTTTTATCGCGATGGCGATCTCTATATGTTTGAGGAAGTTCAGACGACAGCTAATTGTGAATTTCGCCGCCCTAAAGTAGATAATCTATACGATGTGTTCGTGAATATTCGCGATGACGAATGGGAACATGTAAAAACAATGGAGGCACTCCAGAAACCAGAAGCGCAGCCTACTTTTCACAGTCCTCATACAGTTTTCATTGCAGCAAAAGCTTTACCGAGCGAAGGAGAAGTTTAAATCGCATCAAAATTATAGTTCCTCGCTCAAAATGTCCGATTGACGAATAATTTACAGCTTGATTTTTTTCACTCTCAGCCATCCCACATTTTGCTTTTCTCTGGCGATCGCATCCATCACATTAGCAGTTCTTTTTGTCATTGCTGTATGATTTCTGTAATTTTGGCGATCGCTTCTTTCAACTGATTGGCTTTGGGTTGACACACCTTTCTTCAATTCATCGCGAACTAATAGGGATGTATCAATGTTTTACTTTGCATAAACCTCAGTTGGTTCGTAGATTAAATGCATGAGTTTATTTGCTGGAAGAGTTTCCATCGCGTAAGTAGTTCCTTTTGAATCGGAAAAATCGATCGAAAAAGCTTCGCGATCGAATGCCATGACTCACCCCACCAATGCAACTTTGCAGATCGCGTAACTGAAGCGATCGAATGTCAATACCATCAATTTGAATGCTGCCTTGTTGCACCTCATAAAAGCGTAGCAGCAGCTTGGCTAGCGTGCTTTTGTCCGATCCGGTCGCGCCAACAATACCGATGCTTGCTACCAGCCCAAATGTGTAGTGAAATGTTTTTGAGTACTGTAGTAAAGTTGTCATAGGTGAAGCTCGCGCGATCGATTTGCCCTTCGCCGCGCACCTACTGCATCGGCAAAGATCGCGTTCCAGCCGCCATTGTGATTGGAGTTGTCATCAATCCCATGACTCGCCGAATCGATGCCATTGCCCGTTGATAACTGCTGTAAATCGGATATCTTAAGGAATACCTTTGAATGGGGCATAATTAGTTGTACGGGTTGCCCCTCTTGCACTCCAAAGTTGGTACACAATATTTCGTGACGGCGGACAATTTCATGAAAGCTTTCTTCTAACGCTTTCTTTAACAAAAGTAGGAGTTACGCACAAGAAAATCTGAGATCTCGATCCCTCCTGGTTCCCCCCTTAAAAAGGGGGGAACCAGGAGGGATCGACTTCGTAAGTCCTGAAAAGCTATCATGACTGCAAGAATACGCACTTAAATGTAATAGGAGATTGTGGATGAACCCGCCCCTCAAATATTTGACTTTTGACTTTTGTACGGGCAGGTTTAGCAAATAGATTGACAGCTTTAGCCGAAGCTTCTTGGTCAAAACCCGCCCGTACAATTTTTAACTTTTGACTCAACTTAATACACTACATTGACCTTGATGTCGCAGTAAGTGATCGCATAGTACCAAAGCTACCATTGCCTCTACCATCGGTACAGCTCTGGGCAACACGCAGGGATCGTGTCTACCTTTGGCTGCTAATAGTGTCTCTTCCCCTGCATTTGTGACTGTCTTTTGTTCCTTCCGAATTGTCGCTGTTGGTTTAAATGCAATTCGTAAAATAATATTCTCGCCGTTAGAAATTCCTCCTTGTACCCCACCAGAACGGTTGGTAACAGTGCGAATTTTTCCATTTTCATCTGTATAGTATTCGTCGTTGTGTTCGCTACCTGTCATCAGAGTTCCTGCAAACCCAGAGCCAATTTCAAAGCCTTTGGTAGCGGGTAAAGACATGACAGCTTTAGCTAAATCTGCTTCTAGTTTGTCAAATACTGGAGAACCCAAACCTTTAGGTACGTTGCGCGTTACGCACTCGACAACACCACCGACAGAATCGCCTTGTCTACCAATCTGCTCGATCAATTCAATCATGCGATCGGCACATTCGGGATCGGGACAGCGGACAATGTTACTTTCTACCTGTTCTAGAGTTACGCTGCTGGGATCGACAACGCCTTCTATATCTTTGATGCGCTTAACATAAGCAACAACTTCTACCCCAGCAACTTGATGTAAGATTTTTTTAGCGATCGCCCCTGCTGCAACTCTGCCAATTGTCTCTCTAGCTGAAGAACGTCCCCCGCCTTGCCAGTTACGAATCCCGTATTTAGCATCATAGGTAGCATCGGCATGGGAAGGGCGATACTTTTGTTGCATCTCGTCATAATCTTGAGGACGGGTATCTTTGTTACGCACCAAAATCGAGATTGGTGTCCCTAGTGTTTTTCCCTCAAATATCCCCGACAAAATTTCGCAGCTATCAGCCTCTTTACGGGGTGTCGTAATTTTACTTTGCCCTGGTCGCCTGCGATCGAGTTCCCTCTGAATTTCCTCCACGGAAATCTCCAAGCGTGGCGGACATCCATCAATGACGACTCCCACACCGCCACCGTGCGATTCGCCAAAAGTCGTCACCCGAAATAAATGTCCGAAGGTATTGCCCATGATGCTGTGTTGTGAGGAACTGTTGATTTTTGTATCACATTCTGAAGCTTTAGATATAGGGGATTTTTTTCAGTTATCAGCGATCGGTGATTAGTGGCTGGTGACTGGTGACTAGATGAAGAATCCAGATGCTAACTACCAGCCACTACTCACTACTCACTAACTTGCGCTAATATGTCAGCGCGAGTTGACGGGGAGAGCGAAATGAGACGAGACCGCGATTTTGGGCAGGTACTAAAGGCTATTTGGCAGACACTATCTCTATCAGGGCTTTTGGCTATTACAGTTTGGGCAATGACACGACCTAATTGGGTGTTACGCGACAATCGACAAGTGGCGATTGAAGGTAATAGTTTGTTGTCTGAGCCAGTTATTCTGTCGCGCCTTGCCCTAGCATATCCTCAATCGCTGCTGCAAATTTCGCCAATGGCGATCGCTCAAACTTTAGAGTCCTACCCTCCGATTGCTGATGCTAAGGTGGCTCGCCGACTCTTCCCTCCTAGTTTAGTCGTCCAAGTGCAAGAACGCACGCCTGTAGCTGTAGCGATCGCCCGTTTGATTCCCAATAGTTCCACTCCCTACTCCAAAGCATCTGTTGGCTTTCTCGACTCGCAGGGCGCGTGGATTCCATTTGAATCTTACCCTGCCCAAGTCCGGCAGCGTCTCAAGCCTCAATTAAAAGTTTTGGGTTCGCCAGAGACTTATCGCGCTTACTGGAGTTCCCTGTATCAAAAAATCGGTCAAAGTGGGATTGAAGTTTTGGAAATTGATTGTCAAGATCCAAGCAATCTCGTTCTCAAAACTGAATTAGGAACCGTCCACCTCGGTCCTTATAGCGAACGATTAACCAAACAACTTCATGTTTTGGCTCAAATGAGTCCGATTTCAACTCAAATTAATTCTCGCCAAATTGCCTATATAGACTTGAAAAATCCTGCCGCTCCTTTAGTACAAATGTATCAAAAAGAAACTGAGAAAAGCCCAGTCCAGAGCGTACCGACAAATCCAAAAATAATCAAAAGTAATCTACAGTAATTTCCATTTTTATGAGATGATTTGATGCTATATATTAGAAGTTTTTTAAACATGTATGAAATATGTATAAACAACTTAAATATATATAGACATCCTCTGTAATTTTACTGAGGTAAATTGAAATTATCAATAAGCTGAGTGTAACTTGTCAGTAGAATCACGCTTGAATATAGATGGGTGCAGGCATTACCTTGCTTGCGGAGTAGCGCAAGTTGCAGCACCTATGTCAGAAAATCACTTAAGTATTAGAATTCCCACCACAGAGATGTCTATATTGGAGCAATACTGCAAAAAGCACCAAAGAACCAAAACTGATGTCATTCGCGAGTTTATTCGCTCGCTGTCACAAAATGTATCGATCAGATAGGGGACAAGTATGAAAAAGATTGATTTTACTAGCTAGAGTCCAGTCATTCCACCGCGATCGCGGTGGAATAGCTGGATTTTTTTGCAAAAAGGTCAGGAAAAAATTTGCTAATATCAGCAAAATCTCCGAAAAAAACTTCAATTTTGTTAAAAAATTAAGAAATACAAGCATTGCATTCGGTTTATTGCTCAATCGCGTAAAAATATACGGTGTTATTTACCATTTGTTCTAGACAAAGGAGACAGCTTTAGAGATGCCAACAATTGCCGCAGCCTCAGTTAAAACAACTTTGCAGCGAGAAATCAGCAGTCGCAATTGCTTTGTATCAGATCGAGCAGTTTATACGGAACAATTTCAAGTTAACTATAGTGCATCCAATTATCTAATCTCTTTAAAACAGCAGTAGGCTCGCCCGTTCGCTGCCAAAGTCAGGTTAGCATCGATGCCTTAACTGAAATTGCCAGGATAAGCCATAGGAAAACGAACCTATAGTAAACTCTTATCCAAATTGTCACGCTTAAAAAAAGTTGTTCGTACACACCTAGATTCCAATGACACTTAACAGTAAGATAGACGTTACCCTTAAAACCTCCCAATCTCCAGGGCGGTCGGATTTTCCATTAGGTATGAATTCGACCGGGGACTTCAACAGTACAGGGCTGCATCTCGGACAAAACTACATCAGGGAAGTTGCTACTGGGGAGGACAACTTGAGCGATAGCAATATTCTTCCGAGTCGGGTAGCGAATATCAAAGTAATCGGTGTCGGTGGCGGTGGTGGCAATGCTGTCAATCGAATGATTGAGAGTGGGGTTACTGGTGTAGAATTTTGGTCAATTAATACTGATGCTCAGGCGCTGACCCATAGCGCCGCACCTAGAAAGCTACAGATTGGACAAAAGCTGACGCGAGGACTAGGAGCAGGTGGCAATCCAGCAATGGGAGAGAAAGCGGCAGAGGAGTCGCGAGATGAAATTGCTAACGCTATAGGAGAAGCAGACCTAGTATTTATCACCGCTGGGATGGGAGGCGGTACTGGTACAGGTGCGGCACCAACTGTGGCGGAAATCGCCAAGGAAAAGGGTATTTTAACTGTAGGCGTTGTCACCCGTCCTTTTGGTTTTGAAGGTCGTCGCCGTGCTAACCAAGCCCACCAAGGGATAGACGCACTGAAAGACCGAGTTGATACGATGATTCTGATCCCCAACGATAAACTGCTATCGGTAATCTCCGAGCAGACCGCGTTGCGAGATGCGTTTCTGACTGCTGATGAAGTTCTGCGTCAAGGGGTACAAGGAATCTCCGATATTATCACGATCCCTGGGTTAGTGAATGTAGATTTTGCCGACGTGAAAGCAGTCATGGCAGATGCAGGATCGGCCCTAATGGGGATCGGCACCGGCTCTGGTAAAACCCGTGCTAGAGAAGCAGCAAACGCAGCTATTTCTTCTCCTTTACTGGAGTCGTCAATTGAAGGAGCAAAAGGAGTCGTCATTAATATTACTGGTGGCAGCGATATGACGCTGCATGAGGTGAATATGGCAGCAGATACGATTTATGAAGTCGTCGATCCCAATGCCAATATCATTTTTGGTGCAGTGATTGATGACAAACTACAAGGGGAAATGAAAATCACTGTCATTGCTACCGGATTCAATCAAGCTGATTCTGAACCAACTACCCCGACTCCAGGTATACCAATTGCTAAAAAATCCCCAACAGTACCAGCGCCGTCAACACCATCAGCTAATGACAACAAAGAAAAACCTGGCTTGGATATTCCCGAGTTTTTGCAACGGCGGCGACCTTCACGTTGATGAGAATCGCAATTGTTTTTCTATGGATGGAATATATTCTTCTTGGTAGGGGCGCACAGTTGTGCGCCCCTGTCGGCGTGGCGTTTTAGGAAACTACATCTACAATTTAATTGGCTCGATCGCCAAAGTTTCCCCAGCAGCAGGTAGAAGTAATTGAGTTTTAGAGCCAGAAGCTGCTAAGCGATCGCTAAATTCTTCTACACTACCAATCGATCGAATTAACATCGGCAAAATTCCCCGAGCTTCGATCTCGCCTAAAGATGTAGGAACGAAAACGCGGGGATGCAAAGTTTGAATCAAATGCATTGCCTCTGTCGATCCCATAATTACCTGTCCCAGCAGTGGAAATACCTGTCCGATAATCGGGGCGATCGCTACATCTACCGTACCTTGAAATTGAGCTGTAACTTTCTCGGACTGGAACCAATGAGGCTCATAGTAAACTGTTTCCCCACTCTCCACGTCTTTGAGGAAATAACCATTTTCTACTTGACCTTGAATTGGCGCGCCTGTAACGGCAGTGATATTTAAAGCATCAAGAATCTCAGTTTGTCCCGGTATCAGAGAACGAACGTCAGTGTAACCTAAGCCCTGAACGATTTTCGCTGCTGTAGGCGAACCTACCACCGGAATCTGACGAGCTAATTGTTCTAACGTGGGTTTGTGGCAATGATCGTCCAAACCTTGAGAAATTAAAATCAAATCTATGTTTGGCAGCGTAGTCGGGTTGTACGCTGGTGGCTTAAGATGAGTCGCGGAAAATAGCCAAGGTTGCCCATAAAAAACTAGCGGATCGATCAGCCACGGATCGATCAGCACTCTCAGCCCAGCAATTTCTAATAACCAGCTATTTAAATCGATTCTAGTCAGTTTCATACTTAATAGTTATCAGTTATCAGGGAACAAGAAATGGGGAACAGCGTTCGGTGACTAGTAACCAGTTATAAGCTAACTGTCAACTATCAACTGTCAACCATCAACCATCAACCAATAACCAATAACTAATTACCAACTACCACTACGATCGCTGACTAGTTAATTCCGAATTCCGCGCTTCCGAATTCCGAATTCTTCACGCTCGCTTTGTTATCAGCTTCGGCAAGTCGCTGGGCGAAATGGAGTTTTTGACTAAATTAGCAAGTTCTTGTAACTGACTAATTGCCTCTGCGCCCTCCAACTTCATGAGTTCGCGATCGTCTCTCATTTCAGTCCAGGTAATGCCATAATCGGACACCAAAAACCGAATCAGGTGATTATCTGCCAAACTAACCATAAATGAGGCACTGCTCATTTGTCCGCCGCAAGTATAACAAGACGCAGGATATCCCCGCCGTTCTAGTACAATCGCCAAGGCTTGGAGGTTCATTACCAGATCTTGGACGTATTGTCGGTGTTGCTCTGCCAATCTCAGAAACACTTTTTTCCTCCAAACACCACATCTAATTGTAAACCTTTTTCGTTTTCTTTAGAATTTTTTTAGATTTTCGCTGCAGTTCGGCGATCGCAATGAGAAATTGTAACATTTCTTGGCAATCAAATTCATCTACCTCCTAGATGTACCGAATAGGTTAAAGTAAAAGCGCCGCTCCTACAGTATTGAAACAATCTGTTTTAGAAAAATTCCAGATTGGATTATCTAATTTATGCCTGCAACTTCCAAAAAATAGACGCAATAGCTGTTAGAAACTAGGCAAGACTTCGCGATCGATCGTAAAGAAATAAATTATGAAAAGTATAAGGACAACTTAAGTATTTAGCTCGATCTAGCTGAATACTTAAGTTGTCCTCTTAATATCTCTGAATTCAATTGTTTCACTCCTCGGTCTCAGGAGTGAGTTACTACTTGTATTCTAATCAACAGTTTGCCACCAACCAAGGGCGGGTCCAATAAATCGAATTGTGACCCAGGAAGCAACTAACAGCCCAATACCAATCCAACTAATGCGGGTACTCCACTGCGTAAGTTTCTGTGCTTGACTCTTAGTCACGGGAAGCCAGGGAAAGATTTGTGCTTCTTGACCGTACTTATCTCCCAACGCAGCTTTACGACGCTTTGCTTCTCCCATAATCTACTTCTATTCCAAGCTATAAACCCCTTATTTCTGAATCATATCGTATGTTAGAAGCCAGAAGTCAGAAGTCAGAAGTCAGAAGAAATAAACACAAATTGTTACCACTCCCGACTCCCAACTCCCGACTCCCGACTCCCTAATCTTTTGCAAACAAACTAGCATCTAAATAATTACATCTAGCGAAAGGGCTAAGAGCTGCAAGTACCTGCTGTCCGTAACTGCGGTGTAATACGCGACTATCTAGTAAAGCTACGACTCCTTGACGATGGCGCATAGGCGCGAGCGCCCGTTGTAATTGATTTAAAGCTGCAGGCAATAGATAAAGGGCAAACCAGTCTTGACGCGATCGCTTATAGTATTCGACCCGACCCGCTACAATTGGATGCTCTAGAGATGGTATGGGTAATGTTGTAATAATTGTGAGTTGCGGTACTGGCAAGATACCTTGATGCTGCTGCCAAAAGTCCCAACCGCTGACGAGAATGCTATTCTCATCCAAACTCATTTTTTCTACCTGTACCCGCGAACCAAACTCTGCGGCTAATTGCGCCCCGATTTGCTGTTTTAAAGGCAAATCACCAACTAAAATCATTGTTAATCCTGGCGATACCGTCGCACCGATCGAAGCATAAATTTCTCGCATCAAAGCGGGTTGATATTGAGGGGTATTGGGTAAAGGAAAGCGTTCTGGCGTGTAAAGTTGAATTGATTCGTTGTGGCGATCGCCAGCAAATTTCAAACAAGTGAGTTCTTCTGGTAAACCCAAGCGCTTGCGATAAGTCGTAGCCTCTGTTTCTCGGTCTAAGGCACTACCCATGAAGACTACAGGCTGTCGAGTCCAAATTGGTGCAAGAGCCGAAGCCACCTCTGCGGGAGCGCAGTAGAGTGAAAATAAGCCTTGAGAGCGGTTTAAGCTCATCCACAACAAGCAGTCTGGTGTTTGCGATCGCTGTTGGAACAAATACCAATTCTTGGGTAATTGGTAATTGGTAGTTGCTCCCTCTGCTCCCCTGCTCCTCTGCTCCCTCTGCTTTCTTCCCCCTGCTCCCAGCTCGTCCCTGCTCCCTGCTCCCTTGTCTCCTAGTCCAGTAAACAGACTTGCCAGAATATCCCGCTCTGCTGGGGAGACGAGATAGCACTCGTATGGGTTGGCTGGATGTCGGAAGACAGCTTTTGTCAGTTGGACTCGCGCTTCCCGAATGACTTCCGCCCGATCGGGATAAGCTAGCATCAATTCGTCCCAGTTACCAGGATGAATGCTAACAGTTAGTTGCGATCGCGCCCAGTCTTCTAAATCGTCCACCCCATCAATTAGTGTCGGAATGTTGGGCGGAAAATCGCCCGTTCCCGCCCATTGAGCTTGTAGCCAAGCTGCAGGGGTAATGAGTAAAATACCTTGAAAATCGGGATGAATCCAGCGATCGCCGACGATAATACTTTTATTCGTTTGCAGCCATTGTTGTAGAGGCGGAATTTCTACTCGCAAAAGACGCTGTTGCACTTCCTCTGTTGCTACTATGACCGCCGGAGATTGCCAAAGTAGAGCTGGCGCTAGATAGCTCAGGCGATAACGTCCCTGATAGCCGCAACCAGCACCCACCTGAATCAAAGCACTACGTCCGAGCCGCAAAGCTCTAGCTACGAGTCGCGCCATCGTCAAATGATGCGACCATGCAGCCTCCGCCTGCGATCGCAGGAAGTTATGCAGGGAATAATGTACCTCTACTTCAATCACTGACTTCTAATTCTCTACCTAGCGCGAAGTTATCATCCCGATTCCAGTCCTATTATGTATTTGTTAGCTGCTTGTTGTCTGTTCTCCAATGACTGGCTTGGAGGTTTAACCCTCAGAGTCTTTTATTTTACTAACTTTTGAGGGGCGAGGAGTGAGGAGTGAGGAGTGAGGAGTGAAGAGGTTGTAGGGTGTAGGGTGTAGCGATTAGTTAGTTGTAGCTTCTGACTTTTGACTTTTGACTTTTAACTTTTAACTTTTGACTTCTTAACTATGCCAACTTATCCAGACATTTCTTGTGAAGCTTTTCGCCATCCGCTCGATCGCCAAGCGGAACAAGCCTTACGGAGTTTACCAGGTTTTGATTTGGTAGCGACACAATTCATCAAATTTTTCTACGAACGCCCCCAAATGGTCTATCACATGGGCAACAGCATTCAAGTGGGAGCGCGCCAGTATTCTAGCCTCTACCAAATTTTTCGCGAATGCGTTCGAGATTTAGATATTTCTCCAGAACCAGTTTTGTTCGTGTCTCAAACTCCCGTCGTCAATGCCTATGCTCTCGGTCAGGAGGAACCTAATATCGTTCTCAATACTGGACTGTTAGATCTTTTGACTCCTACAGAAATTCGCACGGTGATAGCACACGAATTAGGTCACCTCAAATGCGGTCATACAATTTTGATCCAAATGGCAACTTGGGTGATTTCCACGGCTAACTATATTGGAGCTAGAACTCTAGGGTTGGGAAATTTAGTCAGTAGTGGATTGATATTTGCCTTCTACGAATGGAAGCGGAAAGCCGAATTATCAGCAGATCGAGCAGCCTTGATGGTGATGGACGATCTTAAACCAGTTCTGCAAACGATGATGAAGCTAGCTGGGGGTAGCATTCAGTACGGTCATGAATGCAGTTTAGACGAGTTTATCCGGCAAGCAGAAAGATTCCAAGAACTCGACCAAGACAGCTTGAACCAAGTTTATAAATTTCTGCTTTATAATAACTTTCCCCAAAACTTGTTTCTAACGCATCCGTTTGCGGTAGAACGGATAACTTATCTGCAACAATGGGCAAATTCTGCCGAATATCGTCAAATTCGCCAAGGAAACTATTCGCGATCGCCTGCCCAAAATGCAGTTAACGTCCAAACAGAATCATCCCCATCTGCCGCAACAGAGGATTTACGCCGTCAAATTGAAGAACTACAACGCGAGATCGATCGAATAAAAAAAAGGGAGCAGTGACCAGTGACCAGTTATAAGCTAACTGTCAACCGTCAACCGTCAACCACCAACTACCAACTACCAATTACCAATTACCAAAGCCAAATTCTTTATAATCAAAGATTGCGTCCCTTTATCAGTGCGTTCCCTTTAGGAAAGTAGTCATGGCAGAAGAAGATATCCGTGCCACGCGGTTAGAGAAAGTCGAGCAGTTGCGGCAGTTGGGTTTAAATCCCTATGCTTATCGTTGGGAATCTACCCACCATGCAGCTCAATTACAAGAAAAGTATGCCGACTTACCCAATGGGGAAGAGGTAGAAATAGAAGTAGCGATCGCGGGTAGAATCATCGCGCGCCGCGTTTTTGGCAAACTGGCTTTCTTCGGCTTGCAAGACGAGACTGGCACGATTCAGTTATATCTAGATAAAAAAAGAATCGATACTGCGATGGCAGAGATCGATCCAGATGCTTTCAACCATCTGAAGCAATTGACAGACGCAGGGGACATTTTAGGCGCAAAAGGAACGATCAAACGCACGGAAAAGGGCGAGTTATCAGTTTTTGTTAACCAATACGCTATTCTTACCAAGTCTTTACTTCCCTTACCCGACAAGTGGCATGGTTTGACTGATGTGGCTAAGCGCTATCGCCAGCGCTACGTAGATTTAATCGTCAACCCAGAAGTCCGCCAAACTTTCCGCCGTCGCGCTCAAATTACGGCAGGAATTCGCCGCTTTTTGGAGCAGCAGGGTTTTATTGAAATTGAAACTCCCGTACTACAAGCAGAAGCAGGCGGAGCTGATGCTCGTCCCTTCATCACTCATCACAACACCCTAGAAATGGATTTGTATCTGCGGATTGCCACAGAACTCCATCTCAAGCGGTTGGTTGTGGGTGGATTTGAGAAAGTATTTGAATTGGGGCGAATTTTTCGGAACGAGGGCGTTTCTACCCGCCACAACCCAGAATTTACTTCGATTGAAATTTACCAAGCCTACGCCGATTATCACGACGTAATGCAATTGGTAGAAAATATCATTACTACTGTGACACGGGAAGTCTTAGGCACGCTGCAAATTACCTATCAAGATGAGGCGATCGATCTCACACCTCCTTGGCGCAGGGTGACGATGCACGATCTCGTACAGGAGAAAACAGGATTAGACTTTAATGCTTTCTCAAGTTTAGATGAGGCAAAGGTTGCGGCAAAACAAGCGGGAATTCAAGCAGTTGAGGAATGTACTTCGATTGGCAAACTCTTGAATGAGACGTTTGAACAAACTTGTGAAGCCACGCTGATTCAACCTACATATGTCATCGATTATCCAGTGGAAATTTCGCCGCTTTCCAAGCCTCACCGCTCAAAGCCTGGTTTGGTAGAGCGATTTGAGTTATTTGTAGCTGGGCGTGAAACCGCCAACGGATTTTCTGAGTTGAGCGATCCGATCGATCAAAGACAGCGATTAGAAGCACAAGCAGCCCGTAAAGCAGCTGGAGATTTAGAAGCACAGGGAGTAGACGAAGACTTTCTCACAGCTTTAGAGTACGGCTTGCCACCTACTGGTGGTGTAGGCATCGGGATCGATCGCCTAGTGATGCTCTTAACTGATTGTGCCAGTATTCGGGATGCGATCGCCTTTCCTTTACTGAAACCAGAAGCGAGTGAATAGGGAGTCGGGAGCCGTAGGGGCGGGTTTTTCCAGGATATCCCTGAAACAACCCAGAATTGAGCGAATAAACCCGCCCGTACAGAAGTCGGGAGTCGGGGAAGAGAGCCGAGGGAGAAATTAATTCCGAATTCCGCATTCCGCATTCCGAATTTCTCTACTGTTCCATCAAGCTTAAGAAAACCTCTTCCAGCGTAGGGCTGACTTTGCGAACTTCTTCTACTTCTACTCCAGCTTGGACTAACATTTTGACGATGGGAGCAGAACTGATGAGTTGATGTAGAGAGATAGTTAAGCGATCGCTCTCATTGTTAATTTTAGAAATGTTAATCTCAGCAATGAGCGGTTGAGACTCTAACCAATCGATTGCATTTGCTGTAAATCCACGTCCGATAATTTCTAGTTTGGGATTGCCAGCTTGCGATCGCAACCGATCGGGATGTCCTACTGCTAAAAGTTTACCTTGACGAATCACGCCGACTTGCTGACACAATTTTTCGGCTTCTGCCAAGTTGTGAGTCGTTAAGAATACTGTCACTCCTTCCTGCGCTACCATTTCCTGAATGTTGTCGCGCAAAGCAGCAGCAGCGACGGGATCGAGTCCGATGGTAGGTTCGTCGAGAAAGATTAATGGCGGAGAATGTAACATCGCCCTAGCGATCGCGAGTTTTTGTTTCATGCCCCGACTCCATTCTCCGACTCTTTGATGGCGGCGCTGCCACAAACCCATGTGTGAAAGTAATTCTTGAATCCGCGATCGCCTTTTGGCTGTGGGAATGCGCCAAGCCCGAGCGTAAAATTCTAAGTTATCTTCTGCGCTGAGTCGTTCGTAAAGTCCTGGGTGTTCTAGCAAAGCACCCGTGCGCTGGCGAATGGCGTGGGAGTGGGTACGGCAATCGAAACCCAGTACCTCAGCTTGACCAGCCGTTGGCTCTAAAATTCCTAGTAGAAGCCTAATTGTTGTAGTTTTACCAGAACCATTCGCCCCCAAAAAGCCAAACACAATTCCTTGCGGGACTTCCAGCGATAAGTTGTCCAAAGCCGTAACATTACCAAAACTCCGACACAGTTGAGAAGTCCGAATTGCATTAGCACTCATGTCAAGCTGTTGTATGGTGCTGCTCTAGGGTACTGTAAAAATGGTAGGTCATTTGTTGTTGGTTGTTAGTTGTTGGTTGTTGGTTGTTGCTCCCTTGTCCCCCTTGTCCCCCTTGTCTTAATTCTGCTCCCAGCTCCCAGCTCGTCCCTGCTCCCTGATAACCAATTTGCAAAGTGTCACTCGCTACTGTTTTCCCCTAGAGGAGTAGCCTAAACTAAAGTTGTGTGTGAGGAGTGGTATTAAAGAAAAAGCTCTTGGGGTCGAAACACGGCAAGACTCCCAAGAGTTTTTTCTGTTGTGGCGCTATAGATCGTGATGCTACTGCTCGACTTCTAACGCTTAGCCATAGCGATCTACACTTCCCACGAACTAAGAATCATTCTTTAACTTTGTTAGTGAGAGTTAGAATCCCCAACTTTTACCTGCTAACTTTTACTCGATAACTGCTCCCTGTTCCCTGCTCCCTGCTAAATGCTCAATTTTGGTTCCCAACAACTTGAGAAATTCTGCTAACCAGTTAGGATGAGCTAGCCATGTGGGTGCTGTAACCAAGTTACCATCCACCATCGCCTCGTCTGGAGGAATGTGAACGTATAAACCACCAGTTTTCATTACATCGGGTCCGCAGGCTGGGTATGCAGTGCAACTCTTATCTTGTAATACATCGGCTGCTGCTAGGACTTGTACGCCATGACAAATTGCCGCAATTGGTTTGTTGGTTTGGGCAAAGTGGCGTGCAATATCTAAAACTTTTTGATTTAAGCGGATGTATTCTGGCGCTCTACCGCCTGGTATGACTAAAGCGTCGTAGTTTTCGGCTTTAACTTCATCGAAGGAGGCGTTTAAGGCAAAGTTATGTCCTGGCTTCTCACTGTAAGTTTGGTCGCCTTCAAAATCGTGTATCGCCGTGCGTACCTTTTCCCCTGCTTTCTTATCAGGACAAACAGCATGAACTGTATGTCCTACCATCTGTAGCGCCTGGAATGGAACCATGACTTCATAATCTTCTACGTAGTCACCAACCAGCATCAAAATTTTTTTCGCCGTCATTGGTTTAGTCCTCCATTATGAGTTGGTAATTGGTAATTGGTAATTGGTAATTGGTCGTCGAGCGTACCAATTTACCCCATATGTAACTTTTTTCTTAACTTCTAACTCATTGGGGTTGGAAGATCGGAGAACTGCGACACTCTCCAAAAAATCTCCGTTATTAAGAGGAGTTGGGAAGATCTTCTGTAGCGTTGTTTTAAAAAAATGTTATCATTTGCGATTTATTAGATCGTTTTGGTGGTGAACTAGAAGGTATTTGCTGTCGCTAGCGATCGATTACCAACTACCAACTACCAATTACCAATTACCATTATCAATTTTTTACTACAATAAACTAGGTAACAGTGCATCTGTACTGTTACTTCTAGATCGAGGGTGTGACGCAGTAGCCTAAATGATTCCAGTCCAACTTATACTCAAAAACTTCCTCAGTTATCGCGAGACGACTCTTGATTTTAGCGGGTTACATATTGCTTGTATATGTGGCTCGAATGGCGCGGGTAAATCGTCTCTACTCGAAGCGATTACCTGGGCGGTTTGGGGTCAAAGTCGTGCTGTAGCGGAAGATGATATCATCCACTCTGGAGCTAAAGAAGTACGGGTTGATTTTCTGTTTTACAGCGATCGCCACAAATATCGCGTGATTCGTACCCGTTACCGAGGACAAAGCAGTTCCCTAGAGTTTCAAGTTGAAACCCCACAAGGCTTTCGCTCGCTAACTGAAAAGGGAGTCCGAGCCACTCAGTCATTAATTTTAGAACACGTTAAGCTGGACTACGAAACATTTGTTAACTCAGCTTACTTGCGTCAGGGACGAGCTGACGAATTCATGCTCAAGCGTCCAAACGAACGCAAAGAAATTTTGGCAGAGTTACTCAAACTGCATCGATATGACGAACTGGAAGAACAGGCAAAAGATCTGTCGAAATCTTTCCGCGCCCAAGCCGATCAATTAGAACAGGCTTTGCAATCGCTTGCCACCCAACTACAACAACAAGAAGCGATCGCCACTCAGCTAGCAGAAATTGAAGCTCAAGTCAACCAGTTGCAGCAGGAACAAGCTTTTGATGACATTCAACTCAAAAGCTTACAAGTCATTCGCAGCCAACAACAAAACTGGGAACAACAATTAAGTTTCCTCAAACAGCAATCTCAAAATCTAACAGCAGATCGCGATCGCCTTCAACAAGAGCAATTAGCGATCGAGTCTCAACTGGCAGCTGTAGCAGAGATTTTAAATCGAGAGCCGGAAATTCAAGCCGGATACCAACACTATCAAGATCTCTTAGGGCAGGAAGAAGAAGTCAGCACTAAATTTCAGGAATACAGCCACGCCCAACAACAGCACACTCAATTACAGCAGCAACTCGTACAGCAAGTCAACGAACTTCAGCGTCAATTACAACGTGCTGAAGGTCAACTAGTTATCTTACAACAGCAAGAACAGGAAACCCAACAAGCTCTGAGCAAATCGGCGGAAGTAGAAGCAGGAATCTTACAACTCGCTGCCGCCCGCGATCGCTTGGCAAATTTAGATCGGCTGCAACTCCAAGTTTCTCCTTTGATCCAGCGGCGTAATACCCTGCAAGCTCAAATTGATAAAGTCCAAGCGCGGTTAACTGCCAAACTAGAAGAACTGGAAACGCAACAAATTACCTTGAGCCAACAGCAATCGGCACAATCGCAGCTACAACAAACTGCGACAGACGTAGCAGTTCAAATCGAGCAGCTAGAGAAAGATAAAGTCTACATCGAACGGGTACGGGAAAAAGGACAGGAACGCCGCCATTTTCTAGAACGCCTGCAAGAGCAACAACGAGAATTTGAAAAGCAATTAGGAGAAGTCGAGCAAAAAATTCAAATGCTCTCCGTACCAGATGCGGTGTGTCCTTTGTGCGAGCGTCCTTTAGACGAACATCATTGGAATCGCGTCGTAAACAAAACCAAAGAACAGAAAAGGGATACTGAAGAACAATTTATAGTTGTCCGAGAACAGTTGGTAGTCACGGAAACTGAAATTCAAGAACTGCGACGACGATATCGGGAAGTCGCGCAGAAACTTACCCAATACGATGCTTTACGAGAGCAACGGGGACAAGTGATCGCACAACTATCTGCTAGCGATGAGTTACAAACTCGTTTGGAACAAATTGCAGCAGAAAAACATCATCTAGAGCGATCGCTAGCCCAGGGAGACTACGCCGCCGATTTACAAACAGAATTAAACGAACTCAATTCTCAACTTCAGCGACTCAACTACAGCGAAGAAAGCCATGCTTTAGCGCGGAGTGAGGTCGATAAATTGCGATGGGCAGAAGTGCGACAGGCACAAATTAAAGATGCTCAAAAGCGACAGGCACAAATTATCGCCCGACAGCCGGAGATGAGAGCGCAAATTGACGATTTGTCTCAGCAAATCGAGCAATATCAAGTTGAGTCTGAATGTGCTAAACAAATAGCCGCGATCGCCGATCGCATTGACGAAATCGGTTACGATCCGGATCGACACAGCGCCCTCAGAACGACAATTCGACAAGCCCAAGTGTGGCAATTGAGCTATCAACAACTACTCTCAGCTCAAGAACAGTATCCTCAACTAGAGCAGCGATCGCGCGATCTAGCTGAAGCCGTACAAGCCAGAACCGCCGAACGACAAGTCATTACGGTTCAGATTGAAGAAGTGATTCAAAAACTAGAACAGTCTCCCAACACTACAACTGAAATTCAAACTCTAGAATCGCAATTGGCGTTTCGTCGCCGCCAACTCGACGATCTCCTCAGTCAGTTAGGACGCTTGCAGCAGCAATCTCAGCAATTAGCCGCGATGCAGGCTCAACAAGAACAACAGCAGCAACAGCTCCAAGTCGCTCGTCGTCAGCAGCGAGTTTATCAAGAATTAGGGCAAGCGTTCGGTAAAAATGGCATTCAAGCGCTGATGATTGAAAATCTGTTACCTCAACTTGAAGCTGAAACCAACCAATTGTTAGCGCGGCTATCTGCCAACCAGCTGCACGTCCAATTTATTACGCAAAAAACCGGACGGAGCGGACGCGCAGCGAAGAAAAATGCCAAAACGATCGATACCTTAGATATTTTAATTGCCGACGCACGGGGAACCAGACCTTACGAAACCTACTCTGGCGGCGAGGCATTTCGGATTAACTTCGCCATTAGACTAGCCCTGGCGAGATTATTAGCCCAAAGAGCAGGAGCATCTTTACAATTATTGATTGTTGATGAGGGGTTTGGTACGCAAGACCAAGAAGGATGCGATCGCCTAATTGCCGCAGTCAACGCGATCGCGGCTGACTTTTCCTGCATCCTCGCAGTGACGCATATGCCCTATTTCAAAGAAGCTTTCCAAGCCCGCATTGAAGTCGTCAAGACTCAAAATGGCTCGCAATTGAGTTTGTCAATGTAAGTCGTAAGTCGGTCAACGTCAACAATCAACTACCAACTACCCATTACCCATCTCAATCTACGGTTAGTTTATCGAGATATGTTGCTTTAGGCTAAGTAGTTTGATATGATGCACGTAGCAAGTAATATTATGAGCTTATGAGCAGGCTGGGACAGTTGCAAGAGGTAGCAAGCACCGATGAAACTATCGGTAAAACCGCGATCGGTAATGCCTATTTGAGTCAGCAACAGCAACGCGAACCGATGTTTTACTATTTTGCTTACGGCTCTTGTATGTGTCCGGTAGATTTAAAGCGATCGCTCGGTGAAAAAACACATGTATATGCGATCGGTCCTGCGACTCTCAAAGGCTACAGGTTAGGCTTTTATTCCTATTCTCCGTTGCGAAACTCTGGTGTATTGGATGTCGTCCCCGATAAAACAGCTAGCGTGGAAGGGGTATTGTACATGCTACCAAAACGCCTGAGCCAAGCCCTCGATCGCCGTGAGGGAGTCTCTGAAAATTGGTATCGTCACGAAAGAATCAGCGTCCACAGCCGAGAACGTATCTACAAAGGCGTGAGGACATACGTTGTCGTGAATAAACTAACAACAGAAATGCCCCCAAACGACTGGTATTTTGATGTAGTTCTTAGAGGTGCAGTGACCTGCGGTTTGTCAGAACAGTATTGCTGGCAATTGTTCGATCGCATGTATCAACTACAAAAGCAATTGGTAATGGGTAATTAGTAGTTGGTAGTTGCTCCTCTGCCCCTCTGCCCTTCTGCTCTCTTCTCCCCTGCCCTGCTCCCTTCGTTCACTGATAACTAGTCACTGGTAACTGGTTACTGTTCGCTGGTTTGCCTGTCTCAATTGGTAAAGATGGATCGCGAGACCATTCATTCCAAGAAGCAAAATAGTTTCTCACATTTTTAATTCCAGCCTCTTGAAGAGCGATTAAGGTGTTGGAGGCGCGAGAGCCTTTGAAACAGTAGACATACACCGTTGATTCTGGAGTAATGCCCACCTTCTCACACATCGCTAAAACTTCTTCTTTGGAACGGAGTGTAGGAATTTCAGCATTGGGAACCATGAAGTCATACCACTCAATCCAAACCGCACCGGGAATCCTACCTTTGCGGGGACAGAAATCTACACCATAAGGAGAAGAACTGTCACCCATCCACTCATCGCGATCGCGCACGTCTAACTTGATAATGGCTGGGTCGTCCAAAGACTGCAACATCTGTTCTGTAGTCACCATAATTGCCGGATCGATGTCCATCACAAACGTTGTTGGTTCTGGTGTAGGAACTTCCGCAGTTGTCGGCAATCCCATCTTCAACCAAGCTTGATAACCCCCATGCAATACGGATACTTGCTGACAACCAAAATACTTCAGCAGAAAGTATCCTCGACAAGATTGTCCAAAGCCTTTATTCATTGCCTCTTCGTAGATGACAATCTTTTCTCTACCTGAAATACCAGCTGCGCCTAAAAGTTTGGCAAATTCCGCGTGCAGGCTATTCAATCCTTCAGGTGTAGAGGCAGCTAAATAAGTAAAAATTTCGCGAATATTGACTGCGCCAGGAATATGGGCAATTGCGTACTCTTCTGGAGCGCGAGTGTCAACGATCGCTATTGGCTCCTGCTTCACTAAAGTCGCAAGTTCTTCTGGGGAAATCAGCGGTTTCATTGTTTTGCCTTATTCCTACTTGATTTGGACAATCTTACGGACTTACGGACTCACTCTGAAGCACCACAGTCAAGTGAAAAGGGCGAGCGGGGCTAAACAGTCAGCGCCCGCACCCAGTAACTAATGCATTCCACCAAGACTGGTGCTATTAAATAGAACGTTCTATCCACTAACTAGTATTAAGGTAGCTGGCACAAATAAAAAGTGTCTCGCTATACCAGTTGACTTATATCTTTAGGAATAGGCATTCATTTTACGTAGAACAAAAGGAAGTTCGGTATAAATGTTTTTCTGTGATTTTTAAATATAAATAACTACTATAAGAGCTTACAGCCACTCCAGCAAAAAATTTTGTATAAAAAGTTTCCCAATCGAGAGAATTTAGACGAAGAGTACAAGAGATATTATGAATGCAAGCAAAAAGTTTAAGTAACAGTTATCAGTTATTGTAGGGGCGGGTTTAGCCAACAGATTAACCATTAAAACAGTAGATCGAGAGTCAAAACCCGCCCCTACAGTTATCAGTCAACCATCAACCGATCGCTCATAATTATTTTTTATTGTTCAATTCAGCAGGATTGATATTTATTAAAGGTAGACTACTGTTACCGCTCATAACTGTAGGGAAACGCCCATCCCATTTTTCAATCGCTTGTTTTTGCAGTATTTCTGGAGTTAAAGTAAGTCGCTGCAATCTTTGCGCTTCTGCTTGTCCTTTAGCACGGTTAACTTCTGCTTGCGCTTCTTTTGTCGCTTTTAAAGCAACAAAATCTGCTTGCTTGGCTTCCTGTTCGGCAATTTGTTTTGACTCAATAGCTTTGCTAAATTCTGGCGAGAAGGAAAAATTCACTAGAGAAACGTCGTCTACCATGACTCCATAATCTCCCAGACGAGATTTTAGAGCATCGTCAATTTCTGCTTTTAAGTCTGTTCTTTTGGTAATAATTTCTTCCGCAGTTTTTTTTGCAGTTGCCGCTTTGAGAACTTCAGAGACAGCTGGAGTAACGATCCCGTCAACAATTTGTTCTTCATCCCCAACTCGTTGAAAAATCTTATTGACCTGTGTAGGATCGATGTGCCAGTTAACAGCTAGTTCTGTGGTGACTTTTTGCAAGTCTCTAGAAGCAGCATCAGCATTAAAACTACTTTTCTGAACGCGCACGCTCAAAGTTTTAACTGTAGTAACAAAGGGCATAATTACGTGTAACCCTTCATCGAGAATTCCCTCTTGAACTTTGCCAAATTGCATCATTACGCCTCTTTGCCCTGCATTAACGATCGCAAAAGGACGAAAGATGAATGCAACAATTAATAGAACGATACCGCCAGCAAAGGGCAAACTTGTTTTAAGATAATCGCTGTTTCTCATAAAATTAGTGGCTAGTGGCTAGTGGTTAGGTGAAAAGTCAAGTCGCTGTCTACTGATTTATTCAGTTATTAAATCCCAATTATTCATTACTAATTCGTACTGTTTGGTTTTAATTGTATTAAGCGCTCAAATAATAGAATTTGGGTAAAATTGCTAAAAATCTTAAGATAACCGTCTTCCTGAGTTATCGATAACTGGTTGCTGATAACTGATAACTTTGTACAGGCGTTACATGTAACGTCTCTACACTGATAAGTGATAACTGACAACTGACAACTGATTCATGAAAATTAACCAACGCCATACTTGGGCTTTAACTACAGCAGAAGCGATCGCAATTCAAGAAAAATTACGAGGTGAAATTATTACTACAGATAAAATTCCGACACCAGTAAAGTATGTTGCAGGCGTAGATATGGGTTTTGAGGCAAATGGTACGATAAGTCGAGCTGCGGTTGCCGTGCTAAGTTTTCCCAGTCTGCAATTGCAAGAAACAGCGATCGCGCGTCGTCCGACAAGTTTTCCCTATATCCCAGGATTTTTATCATTTCGGGAAGTTCCCGCCGTTCTCGATGCTCTGGAAAAAATTAACACTACGCCCGATATGATTTTGTGTGACGGTCAGGGAATTGCTCATCCGCGCCGATTTGGAATTGCTTGTCACTTGGGGTTAATTGTGGATCTACCAACTATAGGTGTGGCAAAGTCTTTACTGATTGGCAAACATCAAGAAGTCCCAGAAGCACGAGGTAGTTGGCAACTATTAACCGATAAAGGAGAAACTATTGGTGCAGTGCTTAGAACCAGAACTGGGACAAAACCACTATATATTTCTAGCGGACATCGAGTTAGCTTAGCCACCGCGATCGATTATGTTTTGCAATGTACGCCAAAATATCGTCTGCCAGAAACTACCCGCATTGCAGATAAATTAGCTTCGTCAAAGTGAAGATAAGGCAGAGGACAGATGATAGGGGCAGAAGGAATGCGTACTTTGGAAAGTTGTGGAATCTGGAGACAGGCAAGTTACGCCACACCTTAATCGGCTACGTGACAGGAAATGCAGACTATTTTAATGCCGTCGCCTTCAGTCCCAATGGACAAACATTAGTCAGCGGGACTGGCAATAGTACAATCGATGTTTGGCGCGTACCGCAGCAGTAAATTGCTAATGAGTTGACACTATAGAGATGATTAAAAGATCATCATAGGGGCATCTGCTGCTGGAGGAAGTTATGCACGCAGTCATTCTCGTTTTAATTGAAGTGCTGATCGTCATAGCACTCTCGCGGATTGTGGGAATGGGATGTCGCTGGATCAAGCAACCGCTGGTCATAGGTGAAATCATCGCGGGAATTATGCTTGGTCCCTCGCTATTTGGTTTAATTGCCCCAGATCTTGCCGCAGCATTGTTTCCCTCTGAAACACTTCCTTACTTAAACGTGCTGTCTCAGATCGGACTGATCTTTTTCATGTTTTTAATTGGCTTAGAGCTAAATCCTAAATACTTGAGCGGACAGTTAGATATAGCAATCCTTACTTCTCACGTCAGTATTTTAGTGCCTTTTTCTTTAGGGACGCTCTCAGCCATCATTCTCTATCCCTTGGTATCTGATGGGAGTGTTTCCTTCACTGCTTTTGCCCTGTTTCTGGGCGCAGCAATGTCAATTACTGCTTTTCCCGTCTTAGCGCGGATTATTACCGAGAATAACTTGCAGCGATCGCGCTTGGGAACTTTGGCTCTAACGTGCGCCGCAGTGGATGATGTCACGGCTTGGTGCGTTTTGGCAGTGGCGATCGCAGTTGCAAAAGAAGGTGATTTTGTCAAGGCTATCCCGACAATTATTGCGGCGATCGTCTACATAGGCTTGATGGTGACAGCAGGGCGCTGGTGTTTACGGTATGTTGCCAAACTCTTTCATCGTACCGGACGTTTGACGCAATTTCTCTTGGCTTGCATTTATATGGGGGTGGTCATCTCTGCTTTAATTACCGAAGTCATCGGCATTCACTTGATTTTTGGGGCGTTCTTAGTCGGTGCAGTCATGCCCAAAGACCACGATCTGGTGCGGGAGATTGCCCAAAAGACGGAAGATTTTGTTTTAATCTTTCTACTCCCCGTCTTTTTTGCCTACAGCGGGATCAGAACTCAAATTGGTTTGCTCAACCGCCCTGAATTATGGCTGTTGTGTTTATTAGTTCTGGCAGTGGCGATCGCCGGAAAGTACATCGGTACTTATGTAGCGGCGCGTGTCAGTGGCATCGATAAACGGGAAGCATCAGCCTTGGGTTGGTTAATGAATACCCGTGGCTTGACAGAGTTGATCGTCCTTAACATTGGTTTGAGTCTAGGTGTGATCTCGCCTTTACTGTTTACCATGCTGGTGATTATGGCATTGGTGACAACGTTTATGACCTCACCACTGCTGGAATGGACGTATCCGAAGCGACTGATTAAATTAGATTTGGTAGAACCAGAACCACCACAAGCAGGTGATATAGAGCCTGTAACTCCGGCGTATAGAATTTTAGTCCCAGTCGCAAATCCCAGTACCCAGCAAGGACTGTTGCAATTAGCAGCAGCGATCGCTGGCGGGCGATCGGCTGCTGCGATCGTCCATCCACTCAGTTTGATCGAAATTGAAGAAGACTACGCTTTCCAAAGCACTCCAGAAGCCGCTGACAGGTTAATTCAAGAGCGTTACCAACAGCTAGAAGAATTAATCCAAACTCTAGAACCACCGTCAATTCGTTCTCTGATTCATCCCATCGTTCGCGTCAGCAACGACGTTGCTAGAGCGACAACCGAGATTGCCAAACTTGACAGCGTTAGTTTAATCGTTGTTGGTTGGCATCGTCCGGCTTTTAGTAACAATCGATTAGGCGGGCGTGTCGGTCAAATTCTCAGCCTTGCTCCAGTAGACGTAGCCGTATACATCGATCGCGGCAAACAAAACTTAGAATCGCTGCTAGTGCCTTATGTTGGCAATATTCACGATGACCTAGCGTTAGTCATAGCTCTACGCTTGCTAGCGAATTGCGACACGGCATTTTTGTCAGTACTGCAAGCAACACCAGCGCCAAGCGAGTTCAGTAACGAGTTACGCAACATCATGCAACAACTGCCGCAGAAAGTGCGCGATCGCATTTCTATAATTCAACCAAAAGAAACTTCCGAACCGATTCTCGCAGTCGTAGAAGCATCAGCCCGTGTCGATTTAACCATAGTTGGCATGAGTCGCGCTTGGGGAATTGAACGACAAACTCTAGGCAGGTACACAGATGAATTAGCAATCCAGTGTCAATCTTCCTTACTAATTGCCCGTCGCCACAGTCAAGTCAGTTCTCATCTTGATGTTATTAGTGGTTAGTGACTGGTGGCTAGTGGCTAGATAAAAATTCGGTGACTAGCTATTCATAAATAACAAATGACCAATGACGAATGACAAGTAACAATGAAAAACCATTTCAATCTCAAATCTTTAGCTTTTTACGGTATTGCAATTGGTTCGGTTTTACTGTTATTTAAAGTTGTTTCTGCATATGGGGAGGCTAATCTTAAAGCACAAACTTCAATTCAAGGGCGTTATCTGTTGTCTCTCGACCAAAATTTGCCTGATTGTTTGGAGTTATCAAACTTGGTGTTAGACATACAGCAATCTGGGATTTACTTAAACGGGTCTTTATTGTTAGCAGAGAGTAGCTCGCACAAGGCTAGGGTTGGAGAAAAAAGACCGACTCTCACAGGAAAACTAAGCGATCGCACCTTGCAGTTAACTGGTAATATCCCTTTAGCGACAATCTGTCGCCGACCTGTAACAGCAGTTGTAAATGCGATCGCAATTTCTAGTCAGTTTCAGTCAGAAAGGATAGTAGGTAAACTCGATATAGGTACGACAGCTAGAGAAATTGCTTTTACTGCTAAACAACTAGAATCTGGTGAATCAAATAGTCGGGAGTCGGGAGTCGGGAGTCGGGAGTAGGGGAGCTTCAGGTGCAGATGAGATGAAACAACTTCTGCTTTTGACTTTTAACTTTTGACTTTTCACTTTTGATTTCTACTACAATAAGGGCAGAATGAAACAAGGACTCAACGATGGATATTGAAACTTTGAAAGCAAGAATTGTGTTAGTTGAAGAAAAACGCGAATCATTGTTGCGCTTGTTAGAACAACCTAACTTAGGTACGCTCAGAATAGATGTCAATCAAGCTTTAGAAGAAATGGACGACTTACTTGATGAATTTAAGCGCACTTTTCCTGACAACGCGACTAACTAATCTATTATTTGCCCCCCTTCTCAACAAAAAGCACCGGAAGCCGATTTATAGAATCGCTTTCCAGTGCTAACAAATCTTCTTGCCCGCTACGAACTCATCTTTTTCAAACCATTGTTTACGAGCGATTTATTTCTTGTTGTTGTTGTTTTAATTCTTTAATGATGTTGATTAATTCTGGAGTAGCGATGTCTTTCTTGCAGATTGCATCAAAGCAGGCAATTGCTTGACGGTCGTGGAGTTTTGGATCTTCTACAGAAGAATAGGCGATAATTTGAGTTTCTGGCTGAATATCTTTAATCTTGGCAGCAGCACTCCAACCATCCATAACTGGCATTTGCAAGTCAAGCACAATCGCATCTGGATGAAAGCGCTGCGTCATTTCTACAGCTTCTTTGCCGTTACTGGCTAATCCTACTAGTTCTAAATTTTCCTGGTGAGCGATCGCTAGCTTCAGAGTTAGACGAGTAAGTTCGTGATCGTCTACAACCAAGACTTTAACAATGGAAGGTTCGCAAGATAACATCAGCATTTTAAACCGAATAAGATTACCAGGGCGGACGATCGTAAACTATTGATTTTCACAGTATATTTTTGTTCAAGGTAAAATTACCTCTGCCCTACGGTGGAATGTAGGGAGGACTGTTAATAGTTGTTGATTGTTAGTAAGAGACAAGGGGGACAAGGGAGACAAGGAAGACGATTCAATTCATAATTAAACCACGCATCATGCACCACTCATACCTAGTCACTGGTTGTTCCTGGATTGAGAGCCATTTCCATAAATATCTTCTGAGAACTCGATTGGGGAGTGTTAGGGGCAGGACGGCGTTGAATGTAATGTCCATCAGGCTGTAAGTCCCAAGCTTGGCGATTATCGGCAAGCATGACTCCGAGAATTTCTTGTAAATCTTTGGCAAGATGGCGATCGTCAATTGGGGTGACAGCCTCAACCCTGCGATCGAGATTGCGTGGCATCCAATCAGCACTGCCGATATAAATCTCTTCTTCCCCATTATTGTGGAAATAGAAAATACGGGAGTGTTCTAAAAAGCGCCCAACGATACTTATAACACGAATATTCTCGCTCACTTCCTTAAGTCCGGGTAGCAAACAGCACATTCCTCGAATAATTAGATCGATTTGCACGCCAGCACGAGAGGCTTCGTAGAGGGTAGCAATAATTTGCGGATCGACCAAAGCATTCATTTTCGCTACGATCCGACCAGTACCACCATTTCTACAGCACTCGATTTCGCGCTGAATTAAAGCCACCATGCGATCGCGCAAATTAACTGGTGCAACCAATAGCTTGCGATATGATTGTTGACGCGAATATCCAGTTAAGTAATTAAATAAGTCTGTCAGATCGGCTCCCAATTCCTCCCGACAGCTAAAGAGTCCCATGTCAGTATAAATTCTGGCTGTTTTGGGATTGTAATTACCCGTGCCGATATGGACGTAACGTCGGATGCGATCTGTTTCCCGCCGCACGACCATAACGATTTTCGAGTGGGTTTTCAGTCCGACAACGCCATAGACTACGTGAACTCCAGCTTTTTCTAACCGTCGCGCCCAGTAAATGTTATTTTCTTCGTCAAACCGCGCTTTGAGTTCCATTAAAACTGCGACTTGTTTACCGTTTTCAGCGGCGGCGATCAAAGCGTTAAGAATGGGGGAATCGCCAGAGGTGCGATACAGCGTCATTTTAATCGCTAAAACATCCGGGTCGTGAGCGGCACTGCTAATAAACCGCAGTACGGTGGAGGAAAAAGAATGATATGGGTGGTGAACTAAAGCATCCTTTTCTCGAATCAGGCTGAAAAAATCAGTTCCTTCTTCGGTATCTGCTAAAGCAGGATTGAGGCGTTGTAAGCGTGGAGGAACGACGGATTTCCAAGGTGGATCTTTCAGTTCTGGTAGCGGTAATGCCATAAATGACATTAAATCTCCTAGTCCCAATATGCCATCAATTTCGTAAACTGCCCTTTCTTCTAAATCGAGTTCTCGTAAGAGTCTATTACGTACTAGGTCTGGCATTTGAGAGTGAATTTCGAGCCTAACTGCCGATCCACCAATACGGCGCTTGCGCAGTTCTTGTTCGATCGCCAATAATAAATCGTCGGCTTCGTCTTCTTCTAGTTCTATGTCAGCGTCGCGGGTGATCCGAAACAGGTGATATTCTAAAATATTCATCCCTGGAAACAAGGATTCTAAGTTATGGGCGATCGCTTGTTCTAGAGGTACTCCCGTCCAATGCGCGGGTTTGTCATGGTGTTGTACCCGCAGTTCTTCTGGAAGTGGCAAAAATCGCGGTAAGACTTTTGGCACTTTCACCCGTGCAAATAATTCTTCTTCCGTCACTGGATTTTTCATGACTACAGCTAAATTCAAGCTGAGATTAGAAATGTGGGGAAAGGGGTGACTCGGATCTACCGCAAGAGGGGTGAGGACGGGAAATATTTGTTCGTCGAAGTAATGTTCCAGGTACGTCCGCTGTTCCTGGTTCAAGTCCATGTAGTCTAAAATATAAATTCCTTCTCGCGCTAAAGCGGGTCTAAGGACTTGCTCGAAATGACTGTGTTGTTGCGATACCGAGGGACGCAGGCGTTGAGCAATTGCTTCTAGCTGTTCTTCTGGGGTGCGTCCGTCTGGACTGAGTTTGCTGACTTTAGCCGCTAGTTGCTGGCGTAAAGCTGCTACACGCACCATAAAGAATTCATCTAAGTTAGAGCTGAAGATTGCTAAGAACTTCAATCGTTCTAGTAAAGGCGATCGCGGGTCGCACGCTTCATGTAAAACTCTATTATTAAACTCTAACCAGCTCAACTCGCGATTGAAGTAGTACTGCGGATCTGTGAAATTAATTTCAGTAGCAATTTCTTGTGTAGTGGTTGTTTTTTTAGTTCTAGGCATAGAAGTTTTGGCTGCAAAGCTAGAATGTTGTCGCTACTCTACAGAGGATAGTCAACTCCGAACGCCTCGTCCTCTATC
Organism: Chroococcidiopsis sp. [FACHB-1243]; assembly: GCF_014696895.1. Lineage (NCBI taxonomy): Bacteria > Bacillati > Cyanobacteriota > Cyanophyceae > Chroococcidiopsidales > Chroococcidiopsidaceae > Chroococcidiopsis > Chroococcidiopsis sp. [FACHB-1243]. The sequence continues at coordinate 140,393 of NZ_JACJQX010000015.1, forward strand.
CCCCGCCACCATTCTCCCAGATTCATCAAACTTTGGTGTATGTCTGCCAACTCTTTAGCATATTCCTCTGGCGTGAGTAGGTGCGATCGCTCTTGCAGCTTCTTCAGGCGCAATTGCAATAGCAGCCAGGGTTTAGATATCCCATCTGTGCTTTCGATGTAGCGCGCTAATTCTTCACTATTCATGAGTTTTAATTGTAATTTAACCAGAAGTGTTGAATGTTAAGAAATCGCCATAAAAAAGCAGCCCAAAATGTGATAACTTTTGAGCTGAATAGAAATAATAAATGTTAACGATTGATGATACC
>NZ_JACJQX010000016.1:0-139693 GCF_014696895.1 Chroococcidiopsis sp. [FACHB-1243]
TTTTGTTAACAGTCTTAAACTCCAACGTGCTTGTCCTGCTGGGGGTTCACAACAGCACAGTGCGATGATTTGTGCTTCTTTCTCACCATCAATTTTTGCTGGAACTGGTGGACTTTTACGTTGACTACGATTGAGGGCTGGTTGCTCTCCTTGTGTCAAAAATCTTTTTCTGATTCTTCCTACTGTATTGCGATGCAGGTTGAGAGCTAAACTGATTTGTTCATCCGTCCATTTTTTCGTTGCACCCTCACCTTCATCACACATCAGTAATACTTGTGCGTGCAGTATTTTTTTGGCTGGGGCATATCCATTACGACTAATCTCTTCTAGTTTTTGCTTTTGTTGTGTATTTAAAAGCACTTTATCTCTACGACCTTTACCCATCAGCTTACCCCCATTTTCCGCCTGTCTTATTGCACTATTTTAGCCTTGCCACACCACTACAAGAACGCTATGCAGCCAAACCACTATGCCTTAACAAAGGCTCTGTACTCGGCTCTCGACCTCGGAAGGATTTAAACACATCCATTGGATGTTGGCTACCACCCAAAGCCAGCACGGTATCGCGGAAACGTTTTCCAGTCTCAGTCAGTGCCTGGAGATTATCTAATCCGGCTTCTTCAAATGCCCCGAAGGCATCAGCACTGAGGACTTCTGCCCATTTATAGCTGTAGTATCCCGCAGCGTATCCACCAGCAAAAATATGTCCAAAAGAACACAAAAAGGCATCTTCTGGTAATGGTGGTAATACGGTTGTCGTCTTGGCGATGCGCTGGCGTACGTCACTGGCTGTCTCCGTACCACCAAGCTGATAGCGATGGTGCAGTTCGATATCCACTAAACCGAAGTGTAACTGTCGTAGCATTGCACTACCACTCATATAATTGCGGGCAGCAATGAGTTTTTGGTAGTAATGCTCTGGCAAAGTCTCGCCAGTTTCGTAATGCTTCGCCATTTCCATCAAGGTTTCTCGATGGTAGCACCAGTTTTCCATGAACTGGCTAGGTAGCTCAACTGCATCCCATTCAACGTTATTAATTCCAGCTGCCCCTGCATCGTCTACTTTAGTCAACATGTGTTGCAAACCGTGACCAAACTCATGGAATAAAGTCTCCACTTCGTTGAAAGTCATTAAGCTAGGCTTGCCATCGACTGGAGGGGTTTGGTTACATACCAAATAAGCTACAGGTTTACGGGTGGCAACTGTACCCTCGTGAGTTGTCATTTTTGCCCGACCAATACAATCATCCATCCACGCACCGCCTCGCTTTTCCGCTGGACGGCTGTAGGGGTCTAGATAAAAATAGGCGATTGCTTCTCCTGTTTCGTCAGCAATCTGAAAATATCTCACATCTTCATGCCACACTGGTGCTTGACCGTCCGCAGGCGTGACAGTTACCCCAAATAACTTGTTAACTAGGGTAAATAGCCCGTCCAAGACTTGGGGTAAGGGGAAGTAAGGGCGCAGTTCCTCTGCACTAAAAGCAAATTTTTCTTCTCGTTGGCGTTCTGCCCAAAATGCAATATCCCAATGCTGCAAGTTGCTGCCTTCTGGCGCTCCTTTAGACGCGGCAAAAGTTCTCAAGTCTTCTAAATCTTGCTTTGCAGCATCGTAACTAGCGCGTCGCAATTCCTCTGATAAAGTCTCTACTGCATCTACGCTGGGAGCCATTTTACTAGCTAGACTTAATTCTGCGTAGCTATTAAACCCAAGCAAATTGGCTTTTTCGCGTCGTAGTTGTAAAATCTTTTCAATCAAAGGAGTATTATCTAAATCCCCAGAGGAAGCGCGACTAATAAATGCTCTATATAGTTTTTCTCGCAAATCCCGACGTTTGCCATGCTGCATGAAAGGCAAGTAACTAGGAAAATCCAGCGTCACGCGCCAAGGACCAATTTCCGGTGTTGCCTTTTCTTCCCCTGCGGCACGGGCGGCTTGAGCTGCTAGACTTAACCAACTAGGAGGTAAGCCTTCTACTTCATCTGGTGATGTCAATGTCAGACTGAAAGCTTTGGTTGCGTCTAAAACGTTGTTAGAAAACTTGGTGGTAAGTTCAGCTAACTCTAATTGAATCGCATTAAAGCGATCGCGTTGCTCTCCTGCTAGACCTACGCCCGACAGCTCGGCATCTCGAATTGCTGCTTCCACAATCCGTTTTTGAGCATCTACTAAGGTATTCCAAGTTTCGCTAGCTCGTAATGCTTTAAAAGCTGCGTAAAGCGGCTGACTTTGACTAAATTTGTTATAAAACTCTACAACTTGCGGCTGTACGGTTTCGTAAGCTGTCCGCAGTTCGGGACTATTCTTTACACCCATCAAATGCCCGACAATACCCCAACTCCAGCGCAGGCGCTCTGACAAGCGATCTATAGGTTCTACCAACCCACTCCAGGTTGGCGTGACGTTTGCTTCTAAATTCGCTAGTTCTGATTCTAGTTCCGCCAGCAGTTGTGTCATGGCTGGAACCACATGCTCTGGCTGAATATCTGCAAATGGTGGCAATCCCTGACCTTTTAATAAAGGATTGTCAACTGTAGCGATCGCACTCATAAGCGGTTCTACTTTGTATTAGTGTTACCTCCATTATCGTTAACACCTACAACTACCGCCGAGTGTTGAATGCCGTAAGCTGACATTGCTCGTTGGCTATGAGTCACTAGTGAAAACACCACAAATGACGAATGACAAATGACTCACCTAAACAATTTCTACATTCCTGACTAATAGCAGTTGATCCACGTCTAACATGAAGATTGTCAGTGGTGGTTCTGTTGCTGGAATTACGGCTACGTGAGTTGCAAAGCCGAATATATCGGCATTGCGATAAGATTCAGGTAAAACGCGCACGCAAGACAAGGGTATGTCCATCAAAGTAGGAACTTGAGCAACGGGAATGGCGTAAAGTTCTCTTTGTCTGTCTTGGACGAGCATCAAATATCCCCGCTTTGCAGGATCGAGATTGCCGCTAGACTGAAATAATCGCCGCTGGAGATCGACCACCGTGACCTCGCGATCGCTCAAATGAATCAGTCCGACTCCTTTTTGCCCGCTACCATAAACTACTGTCTGTGGCAGTACTTTGACAATGCTATTAATATGCAAAGCTAAGTTAAATTCGCCCATTTGAAACATTACGATTTTTATGGACGTAGCTGTCTCTTGAGCAATCTGTCCCGTACCTTGAATTTTCGATCTAACTAGAGCGCTTGCCATATCAGTTATCAGTTATCAGTTATCAGGGAGTAGGGAGTAGGGAAGCGGGCGGAGGACGCGAGGTGTCCTCGCGCCTTTTAGCCGCGGAGTAGGGAGCAGAGAAGAACTTAGCTCCCAATCGCGCACAAATGACCAATGACCAATGACTAAGGAGCAACACCTTCTGCCAGGAGTCCTTTAACGGCTGCTAGGAATTCTTGCTCGATGTAAGGTTTGGTGAAGTAGTGTTTAGCACCTAAATGTTTAGCTAGCTGTTGGTGTTTTTCACTACTGCGGGAAGTGAGCATCACCACAGGAATTTTTGATAGTTGTGGGTCTTGCCTACGATGGCTGAGGAACTCGAAGCCATTCATGTTTGGCATTTCTACGTCGGAAATTACAAGTTGGATAATGTGTAGATTTTGTTGTAGTTGGTTGATTGCCTCTCGACCGTCTCTAGCTTGTAAAACGCGATAGTCAGCTTTTTGCAGAGTCAGCGCCAAAGTCTGCCTTACGGTAATTGAGTCATCTACCACCAGCACAGTTGGAGTCACAGTTTTAACTGGAGGAGCTGATGGAGTAGAACTGCTATCATCTGGCAGTTCCGCAACAGGCAAGCTGGGTAGAGCGCCAACATCACCGACGCGCCGTCCGTCGCCAAAGAAGGATTGCAACAGTCCAGATACGTCAACGACTGGGATCAAACAACCATTACCCAAAATCGTACAGCCATAAATATATATTGGTGGCGCGATCGCGGGACTGAAAGGTTTAATGACGAGTTCTTGCTCGGTTACCAAGCGATCGACTTCAATAGCAATCAGCTGGTCGTCTTGTTCTAACAACAGAATCGGTGCTGCCCAGTCATCAGGGGTAGGCACAGTTGCCAAACTTTGATTTTGTTGAGTTTCCGGTAACGGGCAAGAATATTGAAGAAGTTGGGATAGGTGATAGGCAGGGACAATATGACCTTGCCAATGCAAGAATCTCTTGCCGCTACTGACTCTCACCTGATCGGGTTGGGGAATTAAAATTTCAGCAACACTGTCAGAAGGTAACGCCAGAGCAGTGGAACCAACAAAGCAAACGAGTAGTTTGGCGATCGATAATGTCAGTGGAATGCGTAAGGTAAAAGCAGTGCCGCGCCCTGGTTCAGAGTTAAGCGTCACGCTACCTTTAAGCGATCGCAATTGGTCGCGCACCACATCCAGTCCTACACCCCGACCGGACAGCTGGCTGACTTGACTTGCTGTAGAAAATCCTGGTTCAAATAGCAATTCTAACAACCGCGATGGCTCGGCAACGGCTGCTTGTTCTGGAGTTAATAACCCCATGTCTATTCCTTTTGCTCGAATCCGGTCTAGGTTAACACCCCGCCCATCGTCTCGCACTTCAATCATCGTCTGGCTACCTTGGTGATAGGCACGAATTTCAATCGTCCCTTGCTCTGGTTTGCCCCATTGTTGTCGATCTTCTGGCATTTCAATCCCGTGATCGAAAGCGTTGCGAACCAGGTGTACTAACGGATCGTTGAGTTTTTCTAGCACGGCTCGGTCTACTAAAACCCCCGTTCCGTTTAACTTGAGTTCTACTGGTTTGTTGTACGAATTAGACAAGTCGCGCAACATGCGTGGGAAACGGTTGAGAACTTCACTCAAAGGCAACATCCTCGCCCACATCAAGTCATCCCGCAAATGACTCAGCATTTGGCGTTGTCTTTCTAGCGTTTGACTAGATTGTCCTGCCAGTAACACCACGTCACCCACAGTTTCTTCCAATTGCATGATTTCTTCTAGAGTGGTTTGTACCAGGGAGTGTAACTCGCCATAGTTATCCATCTCCAAAGAATCAAAGCTTGTTTGTCCGAATGAGGCAAGTCCTGTAGGTGCGATCGCAGTGACACGATCGGAATTAGATTTTCCTACAGTACTACTGGTTAACGCTCTGTAGCTCTGAGGAGCAACTAACATCTGGTCGGCAAAATCTCGCAAGTTATGAGCGATTTGTCTGAATTTAGCAAAACGGCGCAGTAAAGCAACGATAATTGCTTGCATTTGATCGTTTTGTAGTGCCAGACTGTTGCGGTTAATTGCCAATTCACCAACTAAGTTATTCATCCGTTCCAGTCGCTCTAGGTCAACGCGCACTGAAAGCTGAGATAGTTGAGGATTAGCAGCCTTATTACCAGCTTTGCTTGTTTCTGGTGCTTGGCGTGCTGCCCCAGAAATTTTAAGCGGAGCTGGATTGCTAGGAGCGATCGCGGTAGTCTTTTCTGCAACTGTCGGTACCTTGGGTGTGGTTGGTACGATAGAAGCCGATCGCCCAGTCGGTAGGGCAAGATCTTCTAGTGGTGGTAGATTGCCAAATATCTGCTCGACTGATTGAATTGCGTCTGACGGATTTTCCTGAGCGCTGCGATCGGTGGCTTTTTGCTCAGAAGCAGCAACGACAGCAGGCGCAGCTGGCTCTTCTGCTAATTTTAAGTCACCAAAAATATCATCTAGCGATGGAATAGAGGCGCTATCTGCTTGAGATGCGGCGCTTGGCGAGGCATCTGCGATCGCGCTGTCTTGACCGATACTACCGAAAATATCGTCCAGATTGGGAAGCGCTGTAATTTCGGGCGTAGTTGCAGCAGGGGCAGCAATCGGTGTTGCGGGGACATCAGTTTCTACTAATGTACCAAATACATTCTCTAAAGATGTTTGTGCAGTTGGAACTGCTGTCAAATCCCCGATTGCATCTAATGCGCCAAATATATCTTCAACTGTTGAGTCGGGAATTGCTGGCAATGGCATAGATGCTAAGTCTACCTCCGCCAAAGCGCCAAAAACATCGTCTACAGGCATGTTGAAAACGGCTGGGGCGGCTGCCTCTACTAGTGCTGCTAAAGCTGGAGAGAGATTGCCACCAGATGTGCGATCGCCTGCCATCACTGCTTGTCTACCTGCCTCAAAGTCAGTTAGAGCAAGTTGAGCGATCTGTAAAGCTTGCTCTGGATGAGCGTCGATTGCGGCGATTGCGGTAGAGGCGATCGCGCCGAATCCTGGCAGGTTTAACAACTCGGCAATACCTGCAAATACTTCTGCTTGCGCTCGTAATTCTCCTGCAATTTCTTTACCTGTAGGATCGGTTATGACAGCCGAGAGTCGCTCAATTCCCTGAGCAACATCCACCTCAAAAATCGAGAGTGCAATATCTACCCCTAGATCGACAGAGCTAGGTAACTCCGCCGCTCCTTTCAAGAAATTTCCTATACTAGATTCGATCCGAGCAAACACTGGCTCTGCTGTTGCCATTGCCTGCTCGTTGTTGCACTGGCCGTCTTCAATCTGCTCGATTAATGGTAGACGCAGACAGTCATAAGCTTCTAGTAACAAGCCTTCTACTTCGGCATTAATATCTAACTCTGGGTTGTGCAACCCTTTAAAGATATCTTCTAGACTATGAGCTAGGGTTTTAATTGTGTCTAGACCAACACTCGCCGCCCCTCCCTTAATTGAGTGAGCAGCCCGCATCATGTTATGAATTTTGGCGGTGCTGCGTTCCGTTCTGAGCGTCAGCAATTCCTCTTCAATGAGCTGCAATAGCTCTGGAGCTTCTTGAATGAAGAATTGATAAGCCTGGTCGCGAATATCAGAGTCGATCGCCATACTGAATAGGGAGTAGGGAGTAGGGGAAGATAAGTGGCTAGTGGCTGGTGACTAGTGACTAGCCACTAGCCACTAGCCACCGATCGCTAACTCACTTTGAACTGACTGACACTGGCTTGCAGTTCTTGTGCTAGTGCTGAAAGTTCTCTAAAGGAGCTGGAAACTACGGTTGCTTCGTGGGAGGTGCGGTCGGAGATCGCCACTACATCTGTCATGGTGGCAGTCACTACTTCAGATGTTTGGGACTGCAACACCGCAGCAGAAGCGATCGCCGCTACGAGTTCGCCGATCTGTTGGCTCGCTGTGGCAATTTGGTTCAAGCTTTGACGAGTTTCATCGACTAACTTTGTTCCAGAAACAACTTGTTCTGTACCAGCTTCCATTGCTGCTACCACTTCGTTTGTCTCTGCTTGAATGTTGGCAATCAAACTTTCAATTTCTGCGGTTGCTTCTGCTGATTGCCGCGCCAAGACGCGCACTTCATCAGCTAGTACGGCAAATCCTCGTCCTTCTTCTCCAGCACGGGCAGCTTCAATAGAAGCTTTTAATGCTAATAAGTTAGTTTGAGCGGCAAATCTACCAATCAAGTTCACGACTTTAGAAATCTTTTGAGAGGATTCACCCAACTGCTTCACTTTTTTCGAGGTTGTCGTCACTGTGTCCCGAATTGCCATCATTCCTTCAACTGTTCGGTTCATCGTCGTACCTCCTACTGCTACCGTTTCAGTTGCTTGTTGCACGACTGCTTCTGCTTGGGAAGCACTTGCTGCTACAGCACGAATTGAGTCGGACATCTGTTGAATTCGCTCTAGTGCGGCAGTAATGATCTCGGTTTGCCGCAGCGCTTCTTGAGACAGTTCGCCCACAGATCGTTCGCTGCTAGTTGTTGTGCTAGCTACTTGTCGAGCGGCAGTTTGTACTTGCGTCACGATTTTTCGCAAGCTGTTAATTGTGGCATTGTAGGAATCGGCGATCGTGCCGATTTCATCTTCGGTGACGTTAGCGCGTACTGTTAAGTCGCCGCGACTAACTGGATCGACTTGCATCAACAGTTCTAAAGCACGTTGCTGCATGAACTCTCTAGCGTTCTTTTGCTGCTCTAACAGAGATGCGCGATCGAGAGCGTAGCCAATTTGCGTTGCTAACTGCCGGAAAAAGTCCATCTCTTGCTGCTGCCAAACACGCGCACCGGAACATTGGTGAGCAATCAATAAACCAAATAACCGATCGCCTTGCACAATTGGCGCGACTAAATTTGCTTTGACGCTAAATTGTTCGAGTTGTTTGCGATAACAAACAGTCACTCTCGGCTCCTTGTATATATCGCTAATACTCGTTACTTGTCCTTTTTTGTAGCGTTCTACCTGACCTTTCTTCAAGCAGGGATCTTCAATCTCAGCTCCCATTGCTACTGGAAAACCATTAGCTACAGATTCAGCTATAATTGTCCCCTTCCAGTTAGTCGGGTCTAAACCGTAAACCACCACTCGGTCTGTGGCGATCGCTTGCCGGATATTATCAGTAGCAACATTCAGTACATCTTGTAGGTTGCTGATTTGAGCAATTTTGAGCGTGATATCTTTTAGTAGCTCGCCGCGCTTAGCTTCATCTTGTTGTTCTTGTAATAGATCGATCCGGTGCAAGGATGACCCTAATTGTAATCCTAAGCGCTCTAGAAAATTAATTTCTGCTTGCTCCCAAAGATGCGCTTTTGAGCAATATTGAGCAAATACTAAACCAAAAAGCTCGTCGTTTTTAATAATTGGTGCAACTAAATTTGCTTTAATTTTCAATCTTTCAAGTAATTGAATGTGGCAATCAGTTAAGCCTGCTCGATAAATATCGTCGATCGCCCTCACCCGACCTTTCTTGTATTCTTCAGCTTTTTTTGCCTGCATACAAGTATCGGCAATCGTCGTGTTAAGGCAGGACGGTAAACCAGGAATTGCTGCCTCGGCAACAACTATTCCACTCCAATCAGGGTGGAAGCGATAGACTACTACTCGTTCTACTTGTAATGCATCGCGGGTAGCTCTGACTGTATGAGCTAACACGTCTTCAACTGTTTGAAAATCTCGTGTTTTCGCTGCCAAATCGCCAAAAAATTGAGCGTACTTTGCTTCTTGGCGACGAGCTTCCAGATTGGCTTCAATATTGGCTGCCATCTGATTCAATTCTTGGGAGAGAATGCCAATTTCATCGTGGCGATCGCTGACTTCTTCCAGTCTCGTGCCAGTCTCTCCAATCCCAATCTGTTGTGCGAAACTTGCTAAACGTTTGAGCGGTCGAGAAAAAGAGCCTGCTACTGGAATTGCAACTAAACCAATTAATAGTAACATTCCCCCAGAAACGCCATAGGCGAAGAGTTGTTGTTCGCGAATGTGAGCTTCTATTTCATCTAAAGGTGTACCGACAAAAGCCATTCCAACAGGCTTAGCTTTGTCTGGATTCAAAATTTTTTCATGGTCGTACAGAGGACTGTATGCTGTAAGATACGTTTGCCCCAAGATATTTGTCTGACCGTTAAATTCCTGCCCCCGATCTAAGACTTGCTGTGCTACTTCTCTAGCAGCTCGCGTACCAATTGCTCTAGATTTACCGTCTGTATATGGGACAGTCGTTGTCACCCGCCAATCTCGAGCAAAGATTGTTGATAAGGAAACTTTTTCAAAGTCTTTAAAACTATCTACCTGCCCTGGTGCTTGGTTGATTACAGAACCGACGATGACAGCACCTACAACTTTTTTACCTGCTAGAATTGGCTGTACTGTCATCCCTACTAATCCGATTTTCCCCGCATCAACGTTGTAAGTCCCATTGGGAGAGGGTTGTTTGTCTGGTGGTAAACCTGCTGTCGGTTGAGAACGAATACCAATATTCACTTGCTTATCTTGCCCTAAGCGTTTGAGAACATTACTATTAATGAGTTCTAGACCACTTAAAACTTTTCCTGTTTGCAAAGCGTGTTGGACGATCGGCACATCCCCTAAATTGATACCAGTTGGCAGAGAAACTTGGCGGTAGGGAGGATTGAGTTCTACTTTATCTACAGGTAAATTTAAATATTCTTCTGATAAGGTACGAATACTTTGAGCAATTGTTTTTCCGTCAGCACCTACAATGACACGGAGGTTTTTTTCTACAGAACCACTACCATCTGTGACGCTAAATTTGCCCAGAAAAGTATTGAGAAACTGGCGTTGAGCTGCTACCTGCTGCCGATCGCGCAGGTCAACCTTCATTGCTTGCACGACTTCGGCGATCGTATTCGCTTCTGTAGCTGATTCCGTAACAACCCACGTAGCATAGTTAGATAAGAAACTAGCTTGAGCTTTTTGTAAAAATGTTTGAGCGTTTTGGATTTCTCTCTGTCGCGTCACAGCAGCATTTTTCTGCGTCACCACGACTATAGGCAGTGCCGCACTCAACATTAGCAATAGAGTTAGCTTGGTGCGAAAGCTAAAATTATTCCACGGTTGACCGCGACGCTGTTTGCCAACAGCAGATTTATGTGGCGATCGCGGTGGTTGCGAGGATGTTTTGACCTCAGAGTTTGAGACTTGGGGAGTTTGTTTGAGGCGAGAATTTAGCATAGCAGATACGTTTTCGAGGGAGTAGGGAGTAGGGAGCAGGGAGTAGGGGAAAGAGAGCTGAGGGAGCTGAGGGGGCTGAGGGAGCTGAGGGAGCAATTCCAGCCACCAGCCACCAGCTACTAGCCACTCACCACTCACCACTAACTAACTTTGAACTGACTGGCGCTAGTTTGTAGTTCTTGCGCCAGCGTTGAGAGTTCCTTAAATGCCGCAGATACTACAGTTGCTTCGTTGGAAGTGCGGTCGGCGATCGCGGCTACATCTGTCATTGTTGCCGTCACGACTTGCGATGTCTGAGATTGCAACGCCGCAGCAGAAGCGATCGCCGCTACGAGTTCGCTAATCTGTTGGCTTACTTCCGTAATCTTGAGCAGATTTTGCCGCGTTTCATGCACGAGTACAGTACCCGTCACCACTTGTTCCGTACCAGCTTCCATTGCTGCTACCACTTCATTTGTTTCTGTCTGAATATCCTTCACCAAGCTTTCAATTTCTGCTGTTGCTTCTGCCGATTGCCGTGCTAGGGTTCGTACTTCGTCAGCTACCACCGCAAATCCTCGTCCTTGCTCTCCCGCGTGAGCTGCCTCAATGGAAGCATTAAGTGCTAGTAGGTTAGTTTGATCGGCAAATGTACCGATCAGATTCACAACTTTCGAGATCTTTTGCGACGACTCACCCAATCGCTTCACTTTTTTCGAGGTTTCTGCCACCGTTTGTCGAATTGCCATCATCCCGTCCACAGTCCGGTTCATGGCTGTATCGCCTTCTGCTACTGTTTGAGTTGCTTGCTGCACTGCTGCTTCTGCTTGAGAGGCACTATTGGCTACAGCCAGAATTGAATCTGACATTTGCTGAATCCGCTCCAAAGCCGCAGTTACTGCTCCAGTTTGCCGCAGTGCTTCTTGAGAGAGTTCGCCGACAGATCGCTCGTTACTCGTCGTTGTATGAGCTACTTGTTTGGCAGTGGTTTGTACTTGGGTCACGATTTTCCGCAAGCTGTTAATTGTAGCGTTGTAGGAGTCGGCGATCGTCCCGATTTCGTCTTCGGTGACGTTGGCGCGTATCGTCAAGTCGCCTCGGCTGACGGGATCGACTTCCATCAGCAGTTCTAAAGCGCGGCGCTGTAAGAATTCTCTAGCATTCTGTTGCTGTTCCAACAGAGAGGCGCGATCGAGGGCGAGTCCTACTTGGGTAGCGACCTGGGAGAACATGGCAATTTCTTCTTGCTGCCATTTGCGGGGAGCATCGCACTGGTGAGCGATCAGTAAACCCAAAAGTTCGCCACTACGAATCACGGGAGCAACTAAGTTTGCCTTGACTGAAAACTGTTGTAACTGAGCAATATGACAATCAGTTAATCCCGCGTCATATATATTTTCTGTTGCTTGTACCCGCCCTTGACGATAGCGTTCTACATAGCCTTTGGCAAAACAAGGGTCGTCAATATCTGCTCCTAAAGCTTTGGGGAAACCCTCACCAACAGATTCGACAATTACTCTACCTTTCCATTGCTCGTTGAAACTATAAATGATGACGCGATCGCTATTCAGCGCTTGGCGCAGTTCTTGCACCGCAGTGTCCATAATTTCCCGCACGCCAAGTCCTTGAGTTAACTTAATGGTGATATCTTTCACCATCGATGCTCGCTCCACCGCAGCTTGTTTCTGTTCTAGGAATGACAAGCGGTTTAAGATAATTCCTAGCTGAGACGCTAGCTGTTTGAGGAAGTTAATTTCTTCTTGCTGCCAAATGTGGGTTTGTTCGCAGTGATGGGCAATTAATAAGCCAAATAACTGGTCGTTTTTCAAGATTGGCGTAACTAAATTGGCTTTAATTTGCAAACGTTCCATGAGTCGCAGGTGTTCTGGATGAAAGCCAACTGCCATGACGTTACTAGTAGGAACAACGCGACCGCGCCTGTATTCTTCCAGTAGTTGTTCGCTAATACAAGCATCGTCAACATTGTTATCGAGAGCGCGCGGCAAGCCAGGTAACACTGATTCAGCCGCAATATAACCACTCCCATTGGGATTAAAGCGATAGACGACGATTCGATCCGCTTGTAAAAGTTCTCTGGCTCCTTGCACTGCTTGGCTGAAGACAGTTTCTAAATCTTCCGAACCACCATCGCGGGCAGAGGCAATTTCGGAGAGAAAGTTAGCTTGTTGAGTTTGGGTAGTTTGATTTTGGAGAAGTTGTTGTAACTGACTTGCCATCTGGTTGATGTTAGTTCCCAGTGTTGCTAGTTCGTCTTCTCCCTCTACAGCAACGCGGGTGTCTAACTCTCCCTGACCCAATTTTTCTACTGCATCTGCCGCAGCTAGAAGCGGACGGGTGGCGCGGTTAACTAAATAAGCAGCGATCGCGCTGACTAAAAATGCCGCGATCGCCGTACCAACACCAAATAATAACAGTCCTCGTTGGGCAGCAAACGCTTGAGCTGACTCTTTAGCGATCGCAGTACTCCAACCTAAATCTGGTACCCCCTCTACTTTTGGAAAAGGAGCATACGTCAAGATGTGTTCTTCTTTATGAGTTGTATGAATATCAGTGGTTGCTCCACTCGCGAGCGTTGCTTGCATTTGCTGCAATTTAGGAAAGATTGATGTAACCTCTTTTCCTAAGTCAGCAGCATCTTGAGAACCCAAAACTTTTCCGTTAGCATCAATCACTAGAAATTTTTGTTCGCTCGCACCATATTTTTCTAGCAACTTGCTTACTGCTTCGGCTGGAATTTGAGCGCGGACGACACCAATGATTTGGTTAGTTAGAGAATCTCTGACTGGTGCGGCGATCCGAAGACTTAATTTTCCTGTTGATTTAGTGACTGCTGGTTGACTAATGAAAGGGCGACCAGTTTTCAGCGCTTGCTGAAAATATTCGGCATCCTTGTGATTGGCAATTGGTTTCCCTTTAGATTGCACGACGGTATCGCCGTTGAGATCGAACATAGCAATGCTGCTATATACCCCATAGGCATTGATATATCGATCTAGTAAGCTCTGCTTTTCTTGCGGCGTTGTGATTGCTACTACTTTAGGATTTGCTAGTATTGGCAAATTTGCTAGCACTTGAATATCGCCATACCGCTCAACCATGAAATTTGATAGCTCTTTACTCAGAGCTTCATTTCGCAATAGTTGGCTTTCCGTAACATCTTTATGTAATTGTTGATTGGTCAAAAAATAATTAGTTGCCCCAATTACCACTACAGGAATCGTACTCAGGGCAACCGCTACTGCTGTGGCTTTGAACCTCAAACTGCGTCCTTTTTTACCAGATTGGCTTGGTTGTTGGTTCGGCTCTAGTTCGCTAGGATCTTGTTTAAAGTTTTGCCGATCTTCAGTTTCCGATATTGGCTGTTCGCTAAATGACGTATCGTCATAAAAAGGCTCGTTGTAGTTACCCTTATGAATATTTTTAGCTGAGTTTGGTTGGGAAGGAGAATTCATAGTTTAAGTCGTTAACTTAGAAATCAGTAGTGAGATGGAAACTTTCACTTGCAAGTTTAGTCATGGGGCAAGATGAAATTAGCTCAAGCATTTCAACTAGTTTCTGTCTTTGGTTGAGGCATTCCAGCGATGATGGAGTCGCCATCTAACACCACCAAGATTTCGCCATTCGGTTTGGGAAAATAACCACGCAAATACGGCACTAACTCAGGGGTGACAGCAGATGCGGGAGGGGATTGAATGTTATCGGGGTTGCACCATTCCATGTCTTCCACCTGATTCACTAATAATCCCAGCACTTTTTTACCTGTTTTGCGATCGCTTTGTCTTTCAGCAACCTGCTGAGTGCTGTGAATTACCACTGCTGTGTAACTAGAGCGACTAGTTCCTTGTTGGTATAGGGGAGCCTGTCCGATCTTGTGACCGAGATCGACAATCCACAGAATCTCGCCTCGCCAGTTATAAACGCCCATGACCCAAGCGGGTAAATGGGGAATAGGGACGATTTGAGCAGTGGGTACGGTCAGTACTTCTGCGATTTGAGCTAGTGGCAATATGGCAGTCGTATCTGGTGGCAAATGCAATCGCAAAAACTGCTGTTTTGAGCCAGCAGCTTCTTCTGCATTTGGATTTCCTGCTACTATACCCCTGGTTGTAAATTCCGATATCATGACCGCTCTCCTAACAGTTCTTGGCTAGCAACTTTGCCAAGCAATCGTTATATTAATTCCAATCATTTCAACAGTTGCTTGACAGTTTGCAGTAGTTTTTCTTGATCGATAGGTTTGGTAATATAAGCATCTGCACCTTGTTTCATGCCCCAGAATTTGTCCATTTCGCTACCTTTTGTGGAACACATGACAACAGGAATCATGCTCGTTCCTGCTTCTGATTTGAGATCGCGACAAAGTTCAAAACCGCTCCGACCTGGTAGCACGACATCCAAAATAATTACATCTGGTTTTTGACTACTAATTTTAACTAAAGCTTCTTCTCCGCTAGTTGCTGTTTGAACGCTTAAACCACCGCGTTGTAAGCAACTAGTGATGACTTGCATTTCTGTCATTGAGTCATCGACGACTAAAACTGTACTCATGGCTTCAACCTCTAGAACAAATGAAAATAAACTAGTATTTAGATCGATTACAAGCGATCGGATTTAAGGCAGTGCAAACGAGGACAGCTACATCATAATGAATCATTTTAAAGATCTTCTACCAAAGAATTACTGTTAAGATGTTTAGACGTTACCGACAAAACTGTTTCTGCATCTACTGGCTTACTCAGAAAATCTGAAGCCCCGACAATTTTGGCACGAACTCGATCGATAATGCCATCATTACCAGTAAGGATAATAATGGGAGTGATACGGAAAGCAGAAACTTTACGTAACTGGCTGCAAATTTCATATCCATTGGTATTTGGCATGACTAAATCTAAAAAAATTAAGTCTGGTTTGCGGCTCAACAAACTAGCGATCGCGCGGAGAGAATCTTGAACGGCAAAAAATCTGTAGCCGTTGGCTGTCAAAATTTGTTCCATGCTTTGACAGACTAACGGGCTATCATCTACGCAAGCAATGAGCGGTCCTTTGCCAGAAGGTGTGGATGGCGGCGTTGTGGCTGGCGCTGCTGGAGCGACTGGCGGTGCTAAATCTGGAATATCAATCAGTTCGACTAAACCTGCTTGAATGTAAGGTAGCAAAGAACAAACGACATCTTTAGCATCCCGATTCATGACTACTGATAGATCTCGCAATGTCCGCTGTCCGTCTAGCAGTTTAGTTAGATTTTGATAAACAGCAGGCGATACTTGTTCCTGAAGCTGTTCTGGTTGGTTAATAACTGCGGCTTTATTTGGCGAGCGATCGGCAACTTTTGCTTTTTGCCAGAGCTGCCAAACTTGTTGTACTTCTGATAATAATTGCCCTGGATCGAGTAGTGCTAATTGTGGTAATGCAATGTTATCTGTCTTGCTCTGATATGTTACATGCATGGCTTGAGTGATATCAAACATGACTTCAGAGACAATCGCCGCGATCGTTTTTCCTGCTTGCTCTCTAGTAATTTGCTGTTTCTCTATTCCTGCATTGAGCAAGTGGCATTCCCAGCAATTATCTGAGCTATTTGAAGCGTTAGAGGGAACGGCAGATAGTTTTAACTGTTGAATATCGACTTGCGGACAATGCGATTTTAAAGCTCTATACCAACGTCTAACGGTATGATTTCCTCCAGAGGCGTATAAAATTCTTCCCAGAAATAGATAAATAATCCACTCTTGTCCTACAGAGCTTTTTAGTAATAATTGTCCGCTGAACCTCTCTTGTTTTAAAGTATTAAGATGATTGACAAAATCATGGCTTGCTATCGGTTCTGTCATCATAAGATAATTTATTGACTTACAAAAAATTTTGCGTTCGTTGCCAAGTTCGGAATATCAATAGGAAATCGTAGTTTATTCAAAATTTAGTAATAATATGAAAAAACTTTCAAATTTAAAAAATAATGAGTAAAATTACTCCGTTGTTTGACCTTCTGTTAAGCTCAGATGTGAAAGCAAAAAAGAAAAACGCTCGGTAATAAAGCTAATTAAACTCCCGTCATAATGTAGCCTCGATCATGACATTAGCTCAAAGTAGCAAGTAACCGTATGAATACTGAATTTATCAAGCTGAAATAGCATCACGTACGTGTTATCAATGGCTTTTTAGCTGCATAAAAGGTATTTATCTAGTAATAGAAGCTCGCAAAGAGGAGTTTTTTTGTAATTTGCCGATCGAACTCGTACTAGTCTCAGTTAAAGTTGCAAGTTGGCGATCGCGTCTCAAACCGCTGCTCAAAAATGAAGGAGCAGCAACAGAGTTGCGATCGAACAACTATTCAGGTAGGGTGTGAGTAGAGCTATGAGGAGAGTGCTTTTGTGGCTGCGATCGCATGACAGCAGAAGCTTGAGAAACAGCATGAGTGAGGGTTCGACGCTATTTAGCCGCACCCGCAAGTCTGGAGCGTCGAATTAAACACTTCCAATCGTGCTATTTACAAGGTCAGAAAGTTTACAAACTTAGCTTTGGTTCGACAACTTCTTTACTAAGTTTTTATATACCATAAAGTATATTTACTGTGTCTTTACACTATATAAGCAATCTGCATACTACTATTGTTACGCAGATGGTTAATTTATACTTGTTTATAAAATTAGCAAAACAGTGACAAAGCAATCGATTGGAAAGACAAGAGGAAACCTGCAAAGTTTTGAGGTGCTTGCATGAAAGCAGTCATACTGGCTGGAGGGCTTGGGACTCGTCTGAGTGAGGAAACCACCGTCAGACCAAAGCCGATGGTGGAGATTGGTGGCAGACCGATCTTGTGGCACATTATGAAAATTTACTCTGCCTCTGGTATTAATGATTTTATTATCTGTTGCGGTTACAAAGGATACTTAATCAAGGAATACTTTGCCAACTATTTTTTGCATATGTCAGACGTAACGTTTGACATGCGTTTTAATCAAATGAACGTTCACTGTGGTTATGCCGAGCCTTGGCGAGTCACTCTAGTAGATACGGGTGATAAAACCATGACTGGTGGAAGACTCAAGCGCGTTAGAGAACATATTGGTAATGAAACTTTCTGCTTCACCTACGGCGACGGCGTGAGTAGCGTAAATATCAAAGAGATAGTCAAATTTCACAAAGAGCAAAATACTTTAGCAACTCTAACCGCCAGCCAACCACCGGGACGCTTTGGTGCAATTCATCTGGAAGGAGATCAGACCAAGATTACTAGCTTTCGAGAAAAACCAGATGGCGATGGAGCATGGGTCAATAGTGGTTTCTTTGTTCTAGAACCAGAAACGATTGACTTGATTGAAGATGATAATACAGTTTGGGAACAAGAACCATTACAAAAACTGGCGCAGATGGACGAGCTATCAGCCTACAAGCACCCTGGTTTTTGGCAACCGATGGATACGCTGCGAGACAAACACCTGCTTGAAGAACTTTGGAATAGTGGCAACGCTCCTTGGAAGGTATGGTAGGTACGTCAAAAGTTAAGTAGGGGCGGGTTGATGTCTCAACTCTTAGGTGAACGATTGACCATCGAGCATTAAACTCGCTTTGACAAGTGTAATATTAGTCACTTCAATCGCATGAATAATAATCTTACGTATGATTTCGCGATCGTTGGTGGTGGGATAGTAGGGTTGGCTACAGCCATGACGCTAGGCGATTGCTATCCCGCTGCCAAAATTCTAGTCTTAGAAAAAGAAAACGATTGGGCATCTCATCAAACTGGGAATAACAGCGGCGTTATCCACTCGGGCATTTACTACAAGCCAGGTAGCTTCAAAGCTAGATTCTGTCGAGAAGGCAGTCGCTCGATGGTAAAGTTCTGTCAGCAGCACGATATTCCTCATGAAGTTTGCGGCAAAGTCATTATTGCCACGACTACCGCACAACTGCCATTACTAGATAATCTTTATGAAAGAGGTATAGCTAATGGCTTGGGCGTGAGAAAGTTGAGTGTGGCAGAAGTTGCGGAATACGAACCGCATGTCAGCTGTTTGGCAGGAATCCACGTCCCTACAACCGGAATCGTGGACTACAAAAAGGTTGCGCAGAAGTATGTCGAAATAATTCAAGCTCAGGGTGGAGAATTAAAGCTCGGTACTAAGGTAGAACGAATCCGACATACGAGCAACAGGACAGTGCTAGACACTAACTCTGGTAGCTTTGAGACAAAGTTTACGATCAATTGTGCCGGGCTGCAGAGCGATCGCATTGCCAAAAAGAGCGGAGTCGATCCCCAAGCCAAAATCGTACCTTTTCGGGGCGAGTACTACGAACTCATACCAGAAAAACGCTACTTAGTCAAAGGCTTGATCTACCCCGTACCCAATCCGGCTTTCCCCTTCTTGGGCGTACATTTTACCCGCATGATTGATGGCAGCGTTCACGCTGGACCTAATGCCGTCTTGAGTTTCAAGCGCGAAGGCTATCACAAAACAGATTTTGACTTCAAGGATTTGGCAGAAGTGCTAACCTATCCAGCCTTTTGGAAATTAGCTGCCAAACACGCCGATGAAGGAATTAAAGAGATCGTTCGTTCTTGGAGCAAAGCTGCCTTTGTCAGGAGTCTACAACAATTGATTCCAGAGGTACGAGAACAAGATGTCGTGCCAACTCACGCGGGAGTGAGAGCGCAAGCACTCAAAGCTGATGGTAGTTTGGTGGATGACTTTTTACTCGTGCCAGGAAAAAATGCCATGCACGTTTGTAATGCCCCTTCCCCAGCTGCTACCTCTTCACTAGAGATTGGTAAGGCAATTGTTGCCGCAATTTCCCAATCCCCCTCCCAGGCAAACACAGTCAAAGTATAGGAAGAATAATTATAAATGAAAGTATTAGTTACAGGTACAGAAGGATATTTAGGCTGTTTACTACCACCACTATTAATCAAACGGGGACATGAAGTTCTAGGAGTAGACACCGGATTCTACAAAGTTGGCTGGTTGTACAACGGGACTGAGACGACGGCTCAAACCTTAAATAAAGATATTCGTCACATCACTACAGAAGATTTGCAGGGTGTAGAGGCGATCGTTCATATGGCAGAATTGTCCAACGATCCTACCGGACAACTCGCCCCCAATATTACTTATGACATTAACCACAAAGGTTCAGTACGGTTAGCAAATTTAGCCAAAGCTGCTGGTATTCGTCGTTTCGTGTACATGTCCTCTTGCAGCGTCTACGGTGTTGCCACCGAGGGAGATGTGACAGAGGCTTCTCCTGTGAATCCGCAAACTGCCTATGCCGAGTGTAAAGCTTTGGTAGAGCGGGATTTAACGGCAATGGCAGATGATAGCTTCTCGCCTACATTCATGAGAAATGCTACAGCATTTGGTGCTTCGCCACGGATGCGCTTTGATATCGTTCTGAACAACTTATCTGGATTGGCATGGACGACAAAGGAAATCAAAATGACGAGTGACGGTACGCCTTGGCGACCTTTAGTACACGCACTAGATATATGCAAAGCAATTATTTGTACCCTAGAAGCGCCACGGGACATCGTTCACAATCAAATCTTTAACGTCGGGGATACGGCGCACAATTATCAAGTACGAGAAATTGCCGAAATTGTAGCTGAAGCTTTTCCTGGCTGTCAGGTGAGTTTCGGGGACAGTGGATCGGATAATCGCAGTTACCGAGTCAGTTTTGAGAAGATTAACTCTACCTTACCAGGGTTTAAGTGTGAGTGGGATGCACGGCGGGGAGCAAAACAGTTATTTGAGTTGTTTAGTGGAATTCAAATGACTGCTGATGTATTTACTTCCAGAGGGTTTACTCGCTTGAAGCAATTGGAGTATCTATTGGAAACAGGACAGTTGGATCGAGATTTCTTTTGGAATCAACCAAAATAATTCTGTTTGCTCAAACTTCAGTTTCCACTCTTTGAGTGGAATTTATTTTGTAATTTAGCTCTGAATCGTAGGAGAGATCGGATAGTGAGTAAAAAGTGTCGTTTTTGTGGTAACGAACTGCGATATACTTTTGCAGATTTAGGTATGTCACCTATAGCAAATGATAATTTAACTTTAGAACACTTAAACCGTGCTGAGAAATTTTATCCACTCCACACATACGTCTGCGATCGCTGTCTTCTGGTACAGTTAGAGGAATTTGAATCTCCCGAACACATTTTTGGTGACGGTGACTATGCTTATTTTTCTTCTTACTCCGAAAGCTGGCTCAGACATGCCAAAGCTTATACTGAGTTGATGGTAGAAAGATTCAAATTTAACGCAGCTAGCCAAGTGGTTGAAATTGCTAGCAACGACGGTTACTTGCTGCAATATTTTCATCAAAAAGGCATTCCAGTACTAGGAGTAGAACCAGCTGCAAACACTGCTAAAGCAGCTGCTGAAAAAGGAATTCCAACTTGGGTAAAATTCTTTGGCGTAAATACGGCTAAAGAAATGGTAGCAGAAGGAAAATCGGCAGACCTATTGTTGGGAAATAACGTTCTAGCTCACGTTCCCGATGTGAATGATTTTATCGGTGGCATGAAAATTGTCTTGAAGCTAAATGGCATCTTGACAATGGAATTTCCTCACTTACTGCAACTAATGCAGCAAAATCAGTTTGACACGATTTATCACGAACATTTTTCTTACTACTCCTTCATTACAGTAGAGAAGATGTTTGCCGCGCACGGTTTAACGTTGTTTGATGTCGAAGAACTTTCAACGCATGGCGGTTCTTTACGAATTTACGGCAAGCATAGCGATACAGTGGAACCAGCAGTTAGCAACCGCGTCAAGCAACTGAAAGCAAAAGAAGCGGCTGCTGGGTTGGAAGATATTGAAACTTACTTGACATTTGGCGAACAAGTCAAAGCAACTAAGCGTAAGCTGCTAAAATTTCTGATTGAAGCTAAATCTCAAGGAAAGAGAATCGCTGCCTACGGTGCGCCAGCTAAAGGCAATACCCTACTAAATTACTGCGGTGTGGGCAAAGACTTCATCGACTATACCGTAGATCGCAGTCCTTACAAACAAGGTTTATTTCTACCTGGAACTCATATTCCAATTCTACATCCCGATAAAATCCGCGAAACACAGCCCGATTACGTGTTGATTTTACCCTGGAATTTGAAAGAAGAGATTATGACCCAGATGGCATACATTGCTGAATGGGGTGGACAGTTTGTCGTGCCGATTCCAGAAGTACGAGTTTATCCAGCGCTTCAGCAACAGGTTTTGTCTACTATAGCTAGCTAATGCCACTATCAAGCCTATGCTTTTTACTGAAACGGCGCTCCAAGGAGCGTACATCATTGACATAGAGCCAAAAGAGGATAGTCGGGGTTTTTTTGCGCGGACTTTTTGCGATCGCGAATTTGCTGCGCTTGGCTTAGAAATTACTAACGTCCAGTGCAGCATTGCCTTCAATCATAAAAAAGGTACGTTGCGAGGAATGCATTACCAAGCGGCTCCAGCAACAGAGGCAAAGTTAGTTCGCTGTACTCAAGGAGCAATCTACGATTGTATTGTCGATTTGCGCCCTGATTCTCCCACATACTTATCTCATATCTGTGTGGAGTTGACTGCCGATAATCATAGGGCGCTATATATTCCAGAAATGTTCGCTCATGGCTATCAAACTCTTGACGATAATACAGAGATAGCGTACCAGATGAATAAGTCTTATACGCCTGGATACGAGCGGGGGTTGCGCTACAACGATCCGATTTTGGATATTCAGTGGCAGCTACCAGTCAGCGAAATTTCTCGCAAAGATCTGGAATGGGATTTGCTAGAAACGGTTTTAATTAAATAGTCATCCTGTTGGAAGTGAGTCGTGAGTAGTGAGTACTGACAATTGGTAGTTGGTATTTGGTAGTTGGTTAAGAGGCAAGGGGACGCTGACAACTGATAACTGGCACCTGATAACTGTAAATGGCAACTTATAACTATAATCCACAGCAGGAAGTCATCGGACTGTTACCAGCAGGGGGACAAGCAACGCGCATTTCTCCCTTGCCTTGTAGCAAGGAATTGTATCCGATTGGCTTTCGCTCTCAAGCAGATGGTAGTGTGCGTCCCAAAGTTGTATCTCATTACTTGCTGGAAAAGATGCAAACGGCAGGGATTCGGAAGGCTTTCTTTCTCCTACGCCCTGGAAAATGGGATATTCCTGCCTATTTTGGCGACGGCGAAATTGTAGGTTTGGACTTAGGCTATCTGGTAGTAGGTTTACCCTTTGGCGTGCCATATACCCTCGATCGCGCGTATCCTTTTGTTAAAGATGCAGCGATCGCGATGGGGTTTCCCGATATTCTCTTTCAACCAGATGATACCTACAAGCGTTTGCTGACAAGGCTTTATGCTGGCAATGTAGATGTAGCAATCAACTTGCTACCGCTTGAGCAGCCGCATAAAGGTGGTATGGTTGACTTCGGCGATCGAGGACGGGTAAGGCAGATTATTGAAAAACCCGCCCAAAGTGAATTGCAATACAGTTGGTGTGCTGCCGTCTGGAAACCAAGTTTTACAGAGTTTCTCCATCAATTTGTTGCTAAGTTAGAAATAGAGCGACAGAATAATTCTTCTCCACCCCGCGAAGTTCCGATTGGAGATGTTTTTCAAGCAGCAATTGATGCTGGTTTGCAAGTAGAAGCAGAAATCTGCGATCGCCAACCGTACTTAGATATCGGTACTCCAGCAGATTTACAGCGAGCCATACGCTACTTAACATCTGAGGAAATGTAGCGTTTGAAATTGATGAAAAGCTCCTCACGTATTATTCGTTCAATTTGATTCTTAGATCTCATATAAATATCTTAAGTCTCTAAAATAGATCGAATCATCCGATTTCGATTAATCTTCTACATTTTGGTCGAAAATAGTTCTGATTCGCAGAACCTGTTAAAATAATTTTGAATACATATATAAAATTAGTAACAAACTTGTTGTAGGAGTAAAATTATGGTTCAAGTTAGTCCGAGCATTCATAATTTATCTTCTTTAAGGAAATCTCTCAACTCAAACGATATAGGGCGGCAAATTTATCAAATGATCTCTCGGTTATATCCAATTTGTCGTAGTATTACAGGCAATGGAGTCCGAGAAACCCTAAAAAATATTCAAGAACACATTCCTCTAGAAATAGCAGAAATTCCTACAGGTACGGAAGTCTTTGACTGGACGATACCAAAAGAATGGAATATTAAAGATGCATATATCAAAAACTCAAGAGGTGAGAAGATTGTAGATTTTCAGGAATGCAATTTGCACGTCGTGAACTATAGCGTTCCCGTACGTAAAACTGTCAACTTATCTAAATTAAAAGGACATCTACATACGCTCCCAGAATATCCCGATCGCATTCCATATCGAACTTCATACTATAAAGAAACTTGGGGTTTTTGCTTAAGTCACACACAATTTTTATCGCTGGAAGAGGAAGAATACGAAATTTGTATTGAGTCGAGTCTAGAACCTGGATATTTGACCTATGGCGAATATTATTTACCAGGCGAAACGCGAGAAGAAATTTTAATTTCCTGCCATACCTGCCATCCATCATTATGTAACGATAATCTGTCCGGTATATCGTTAGCTACATTGTTAGCCAAACACCTCAGTCAAATTCAACAACGAAGATACTCCTATAGATTTCTGTTTATTCCAGGTACGATTGGTTCCGTGACCTGGTTAGCTTTAAACGAGCAAAATGTCAATAAAATTGCTCACGGTTTAGTTGTTACTGGTGTAGGTGACGCAGGAAAATATACTTATAAAAGAAGTCGCCGGGGTGACACCCAGATAGATCGAGCTGCAATCCACGTCATGCAACACTCTGGCTCGGAATATCAAGTTATTGACTTTTTTCCCTACGGTTACGACGAACGGCAATATTGTTCTCCCGGGTTTAATTTGCCAGTAGGTTGTTTCATGCGATCCTCCCACGGTCAGTATTCTGAGTATCATACTTCCGCAGATAATTTGAGCTTCGTGCAACCCGAGTATTTAGGTGACTCGTTCGCCAAATTCTTGTCAATTTTGCACGTATTAGAAAATAATCGCACTTACTTAAATCAAAATCCTAAATGCGAACCACGCCTGGGTAAAAGAGGACTGTACAGAGCTGTAGGCGGTCATGCAGAAGAGCAAGTGAACGAGCTAGCTTTGTTATGGGTTCTCAACTTATCTGATGGCGAATATAGTTTATTAGACATAGCCGAGCGATCGCAACTCAGTTTTGATGTCATCAAGCAAGCAGCAGACGCTCTAGCGGACTGCGAGCTGTTGAAAGCTAAGCCAGAACCAGGTATGAAAGCATAAAGAATTTTCATAAAATACATCTATATATAGATGAGTCAATCTGACTGCGATCTAGACTATGACAAAGAAGATGAATCTATTGCCCAAATAGTTGAAGTTAAAATGAGTGATGCGCTGGCGGAATTATCGGGAAAGAAAATTTTAGTCACGGGTGCGAGTGGATTTTTGGGTTCTCATTTGTGCGATCGCCTATGTCAAAATGGTGCGGAAGTTCATGCGATTTCTCGCACAGAACGCACGACAGATCGTGAATTACTGCATTGGTGGCAAGGCAATGTGGAAGATTTAGAAGTCGTGCAAAACCTATTTCAGACAATTCAGCCCCAGATAGTCTTTCATTTATCTGGGCTGATTACTGGTGTTGCTGGTTTAGAGTTGGTGTTGCCCACATTTCACAGCTTAGTAGTGAGTACTGTCAATATCTTGACAGTTGCGACTCAAATGCAGTGCGATCGCATAGTCACGCTCGGTTCATTAGAGGAACCAGAACCAAAACAGGGTGAAATTGCCCCAATTTCACCCTATTCTGCTGCTAAGTGGGCTAGTGTTGCTTACAGCCGGATGTTTCACCATCTCTACCAAACACCTGTAGTTCTCGTGCGCCCGTTTATGACCTACGGACCCAGGCAACCCATTCATAAAATTATTCCTTCCGTGACCCTATCTCTACTCCAAGGCGAAGCTCCCAAACTAGCCAGTGGTACGCGAGAAGTTGACTGGATCTACGTTGATGATGTGATTGACGGTATGCTAGCGGCAGCAAGAGTAGCTGGAGTTGAAGGATCTATCTTCGATCTGGGTTCGGGCAATTTAGTTTCTATTCGTTCGCTCGTAGAACAACTGACGCAAATAATTAACCCACAAATAAAACCTTTGTTTGGTGCTTTACCCGACCGACCAGTAGAAAAAGTGCGAGTAGCAAACATAACCTTGACTTCAGATAAATTAGACTGGCAGCCGAAAATTTCTCTAGAAACAGGCTTAGTTTCTACAGTTGATTGGTTTCGTCAGCAGTCAAAAGCCGAGCGCACTTAAAGCGCTTGTAGTTTTATGCTTCTGCACTAAATTGTCCAATGAAAAATTTATGCCAATTGCTTCAGTCTTCATTAGTTACAGCGAGTGCAAGCTGTAATTCTGAGTTTGAAACAAGCGATTGATAAATATGGTTAGTAAAAAATATGACGAGTAAAAAAAGAGTACAAGAAATTATTAACAGGCTGAAAGTTATTATAGGTTTACATTTAAGAAATCTAACTTCTTATTTATTATTTTTATGGATTGTAGCGGGCAAAAGCAAACCTCTAGCGCTCAGCCAGAAATCGGCGATCGTTTTTGCTCCTCACCAAGATGATGAAACTTTAGGCTGTGGTGGCGCGATCGCCCTCAAACGGCAGCAGGGAGTCCCAGTGAAAGTCGTGTTTATGACTGACGGGCGCTATGGTTTCCTCGATCGGATGGAAACGGCAGAAGTTATCAGCTTGCGTAAAAAAGAAGCTCAGACTGCGCTTGATGCTCTTGGTGTGGCTGATTCAGAGATTATTTTTCTCGACCAAATCGACGGTACTTTGGCTAGCTTGACCAGTGAATTGCGCCAAAACTTAGTCGAGCAGATCGTTCAATTGTTACAAAAAACTACGCCAGGCGAAGTGTACGTTCCTCATCGCAAAGATTTTCACGCCGATCACGAAGCAACTTACGATCTAGTCCGTACTGCGATCGCCCAGTCTGGAATGCAGGTAGAGCTACTACAATATCCCATTTGGATCTTCTGGCAAAATCCTCTGTCATTTCAACTTCAAGGGAGAGATCTCGACGGCGCTTATCGACTAACGATTAATTCCGTTCGCGATCGAAAACATCAAGCTATAGAAACTTATCAATCGCAGATTCCCGGTCTCAGTCGTGGTTTCTTACGACGATTTTTTTCGCCATACGAATTATTTTTCAAACAATAAAGTCATTTCGACTTTACAGTTACAAGTTATTAAGAACAGATAATGTTCGCGGTAAACTAAAATAGTAGCCTGAATGTTCGCAGTAAACTAAAATAATAACTCTGTTTTTAGGTAAAAACAGAGTTCAGATATATGAATATTCTAAATATAGATAGCAATAGAACAACTATGATTGCTAACTTTTTGCATCGTCTGGGTCACTACTTCAATTTTATTGTTGGCAAAATTAAAGGTCGAATTAATCGTCTTAAAGTTGCTTCTTTTAAGCCAGAAGGCATTGCCAAAGGAAACGCGCTAATTTCATATAACCTCGATCCATTTCTTGCCAAATCTACTGAAGCAGTTTGCAATAAGCACACCCATCATTGGGAAACTGTGGAGATGGTGAGAATCTTGTTAGATTTAGGTTATTGCGTTGACGTTATTACCTTATTTAACAATTTATTCATACCCAAAAAAAAATATTCTATCGCGATCGATAGTCGGCACAATCTAGAAAGATTAGCTCCACTGCTCGATCGGGATTGTATCAGAGTTTTGTACGCTGATACAGCTCATATTGTATTTCACAACGCAGCGGAGTGTAATCGATTATATGCTTTACAGCAAAGAAGAGGTGTAACTTTACGCAATAACAGGTTTGAGCTACCGAATAAAGGAGTTGAATACGCAGACTGCGCGATCGTTTTAGGAAATGAATTTACTATTAATACCTTTAAATATGCTCGCAAATCGATATATCGCGTGCCAATTTCTACAACTGAAATTTATCCATTTCCCGAAGAGAAAGATTTTGCTACTTGTTGCCAGCGTTTTTTATGGTTTGGTAGTAATGGAGCAGTTCATAAAGGGTTAGATCTAGTTTTAGAAGCTTTTGCAGAAATGCCAGATTACCACTTAACTATCTGCGGTCCAATCAGCAAAGAACTAGATTTTGAAAAAGCCTTTTATAGAGAACTTTATCATACTCCTAACATTCATACTTATGGGTGGATTGATGTTAGTAGTTCTGACTTTGTAAAAATTGCTAATTCTTGTCTTGGCATTATTTATCCTTCATGTTCTGAAGGTGGCGGCGGTTGTGTAATTACCTGTATGCACGCTGGTTTAATCCCAATTGTGACTTACGAAGCTAGTGTAGATGTCAGAAATGATTATGGAGTTATTTTAAAAGAAGCTTCCATAGCAGAGATTAAAAAAGAGATTCAGAAAATCTCTAGCCTACCTCCAGCAGACTTAAAGGCAATGGCACGGCGATCGTGGGAATTTGTGAGAGCAAATCATACACGAGAGAAGTATTCTCAAGAATATCGTAGGGTAATAACAGAAATTATTGATGTTTTTGGAAAATTTAAAGATTTAAATTAATTGGAAACTGCTATTTAATTTATCTCAACTAGCTTTTGAGTAAGTGAAATAATAGTTTAATTAGGTTGGGTAAAATTAGCTTATCGCTATTTCTTGAGTGACAACTTACATGAGTTTAGCAGTCAATCCAAGATTTTTCGTTGAGGCAAGTGTCTCAAAAAGGATAGATTATAAAAAAAAGACAATCGATTAGTACTATTTTTGGTGTCGCTTCTTGAAATCGAAATAGGCATAACTGAATAGAGGAAGTCGAGCTGCAACAGAATAGCAAATGATTCTCAATAAATCGAAAATTTCCCAGCGATCTAGGTTGTCATTTTAGACCGCATAAGCGTACGATTTTTGAAGTGAGGATAGTTATAGAGTTTGTATAACTGACATAACTCATGCTCATCGCGATCGCAAAAATCTCAAGGGCAAAATAGCTAGACTCTAGATGCACCCTATCTCACCGAGAAAAACTACGACTTTGTGAAGAGGTAAACGGATTGTCATACAATTACAATTGGTGAGCGATTCGTAATCGATTTATGGTTGTGTAGCTAATGCTGGTGCTTTCTAAAGCATCTGTCATAGTAAGTGATAAATATTCTTGTTCTTCTCAGGAGCAATTGTTTTGAGCAGAGCCACTTTGGAGAATATAGAGAAATTCTTCGATTTTATTTCAGGCATCTGCTATATTGCGAAGGAGAATGGGATTATAACTGAGAATTTTGCGCTAAAGAGATGGGCAATCACATCTGTATAATCCGCTTATACCGACTTTATACCGATTGAGAGGCTGAGATTGACTATGAATGCTGACTTGCTTGACGCGATCGCCAATTCCGAAGCTTGGTGCGCCCGTAAGCAACTCGCTCTCTCAAGAAACATGATATGCAAATGACTCATTAGCTTTGGTTGATACAATGCTAAGTTTTTCTCATGCTAGGTTGGATTGCGCCACACTAGCTTGTAAGTGCCGAAATGTGACGGCAGCAGAGGTAAAGGCTCTCGCTAGAGCGTAATATTAATTGTTAATTTGGTCATGGGCTTAGATGATATCAGATCGTTTGCCAAAACAAGATAACTCTGTAGCTACACCTGCACGTATTGACTGCGTTGGTATGGGATGGTTTCCGTACGTGCCAGGAGGACTAGACCGCTACGTATACGAACTAACGCATCATCTAGCTGCGGCAGGCGATCGCGTTACCTTATATGGTCTGGGTTTGCCAATACTCGATAACTCAGCAGTAGAGTTAGTCAATTTAGCTGCACCCGACCTTCCCCTCTGGCAGCGATTATGGTCAACTCGTTGTAACTTTGCCGAGCGGCAATTGCAGAAGCCGGACGCAATTAACCTGAATTTTGCTCTATACAGTTTGCCATTGTTGCAGAGTTTGCCGAAGGGTGTACCAATAACCTTCACTTTCCACGGTCCTTGGGCATTAGAAAGCGCTCAGGAAGGTAGCAGTCAACTGAGCGTGTTGCTAAAACAGCACTTGGTAGAAAAAACGGTTTATCGTCGTTGCGATCGCTTCATCGTTCTCAGCCGTGCCTTTGGCGATATTTTGCATCAAACATATCAAGTTCCGTGGCACAAAATTAATATCATTCCAGGTGGGGTTGACTTACAACGCTTCCAGCCCAACTTATCGCGGCAACAAGCTCGGACTCATTTAAACTTTCCTTCAGACCGATTGATTCTATTCGCGCCCCGTCGCTTGGTTCACCGCATGGGTTTAGACAAGTTACTGCTAGCCCTGGCACAAATCAAGCCAAAAATTCCTGATGTCTGGTTGGCTATAGCTGGTAAAGGACCGCTCAAACCAGTTTTAGAACAACAAGTCGCAGAGATGGAACTGCAAGAACACGTAAAATTTCTAGGTTTTTTACCAGACGAGCAATTACCGATCGCTTACCAAGCAGCAGATCTTTGTGTCATGCCCAGCCAATCATTGGAAGGTTTTGGTTTAACAGTTTTAGAATCTCTTGCTTGCGGTACTCCCGTGTTATGTACTCCTATAGGTGGAATGCCAGAAATTTTAGCTCCGTTTTCACCAAAATTAATTGCTGATACAAGCGAGGCAACTGCGATCGCTCGGAGATTAGCGGAATTACTGACCGACCCAAGCTCGTTACCTTCTAGAGATGCTTGTCGGCAGTATGCTGCAACTCATTTTGATTGGCAGAAGATCGTATTACAAGTGCGCCAAGTCTTGTTAAGATAATGTGCCAATTATTCAACCTCAAATTTTTAAGTCCTGTTCTAGGAAAGTTAGTACTTGCTAATCGAAAGGATTAGTGGTACTGCGTAGGCTTTATATATTTTTTATAAAAGTTTTATATAGTTCGAGTATTGACTGTAAAGAAACAGTGAAAGCTGGCTAATATCGTGGTGGTTTTAGGGGATTTTGCATAACATAAGTATAAATTTGCTCAGTCATTTCCGAAATCACGTAAGTCCAACGTGTCATCTTATTTAAGACATACAAATCTAAAACTTTTTAATCGCCATTTTACACAAGTTGAGGTCATACTCTTGAAAATACTTGGACAGATTGATTTGTAAGTCAGTTCGCCTGTAAGCAAATAAATATCTCTATTAGAGATTCCAATTTGCATTTAATTCTGGATCTCATCCCTGCTTGGGGAATTGAAACACTATAGCCGTTACATGTCAACATCTAAAGCTGGAATTATGCCTAATAGCTCTACTATCGAGCGAGAGCGCCAAACTAATCAAATTTTGCGCTATAAACTGAGGTGGCGACAACAATATCTAGTTGTAAATTTAGCGTCAACAACAAGAAAAATGTATCTCTCTGGGCTTGACACTCAGGAATGGTTGGTAGACCGTTTAAAGCTGTCATCATTAAAGGGAGTATGCCTCAATCCTAATCTTGGGGAGGTAGAGATCGAACTATGGACTGAGGCGTGCGCTCAAGCAAACAAAACAGCATTTCTGCGCTTACCACTGCAACTGAGAAGAGCAAAGCGACAAAATCTGATGGGTGGGAAATTGCAGGAGCTGCTCGACCGAGCGATCGCGGCTCTGTTAATTTTATTGCTCAGTCCTGCACTACTCGCATTGCTCTGCATATCCTGCTGGCGATCGCCAAACCCATTCACCTGCGATCGGCAGTGGTATGTGAGCCAGCAAGGTAAGCTATTCAGACTATACAAATTTCAATTAATCGCAACAGCCAATTCTAGACTACGAGAAAACGACGCACAGCACGAGTCAAAAAGTCTGCTGGAGCGTTACGGGCGCTTTCAACTCGAAGATTTGGATCGATGGCTGCGTAAATATCATTTCGATAGACTGCCGAAGCTATTCAATGCTTTGCGAGGAGAGATCGGGATTGTCGAACGACGCTATCTGACTTTGGAGCAAGTGGTAAGGCTGAGTTTAGACAAAAAAGCACTTGACAAAAAGCAACTTTTAGAAACGCGACACCAAGAACCACAGTCCGAACGCAGCATAGAAAAACTGCACTCGGTATGAGTGGAGTACAAGCACTAAGCATCAATGATTGTTTGTTTAGCAGTTTTTGATTTAGGTGTTGTCAGAAAATACATAACTGAATCTTCAGTTCATCTACAATTTCGATCTGTTAGCTACCAGCTAGCAGCTAGCACAGCGATCGACCAAGCTCTAATAGCAATATGAGAATAGATACATTCGGATGGATTGAACCAGCTAGGATGGGAAAATCCTATTCTGAGCAGCAATATAGATCGCTTCAACAGCAAGCCATAAACCCAGATCGAGTATCGAGTACTGATGGGTTGGGAGTTTGGTGAATGAAAGCAATCAGAAGTCGAGTTCAGTGGGTTTTGAACGGACGTAGCTCTACTGCTGCAACTTTGCAGACAGTAATGGCAAGGATACTCATACTAGCCGCCAACATGGGGACTGGAATTATTACATCTAGAGCTTTGGAGCCGCAAGGAAGAGGTGAATATAATGCGATCGCCCTTTGGCCCCAGTTTTTAGCTTACCTCTTAATGTTGGGTTTACCAGCTGCCATACAATACAACTTCAAACGTCATCCAGAGAAAAAATCGGAACTTTTTTCAGCAGCTCTCGGATTGAGCGTGGTACTGGGTTTATTTGCTATGACGATCGGTGTCGCATTCATGCCACGGTTCTTACCACAGTACTCGGCAGATGTGATTCGCTTTGCCCAATGGTACATGATCTTAGCTCCGATCGTCCTTTTGACAGAAATTTTTTTCTCAATCCTAGAAGCAAACCAAGAATTTACCTTTGTCAACCAACTTCGTTCCCTACAACCATTATTTACTCTAGCTATTTTGGGCGTGTTGGCATTGACCGAGCAGCTAACTCCTTTGACTGCCGCTCTAGCCTACAGCGTACCTGGGTTGCCTTTATTTCTCTGGATGTGGAGATATTTATGGCAGCGCTTTCGCCCCCGTTGGAAAGGGTTAGGCAGTGCCTATCAATTGTTAGTTAGTTACGGCATTCGTGCTTATGGCATGAACTTACTAGGAACTCTAGCCGAGAAGATCGATCAAGCATTAGTAGTGACTATGCTATCTCCTGCTTCGATGGGTTTGTATACGCTAGCTCTGAGTGTCTCTCGAATGCTGGGTTTATTTCACAGCTCGACGATTACCGTCTTGCTACCCAAAATTGCCGCACGTCCGATTGAAGAGGTGGTGGCTTTAACCGGACGAGCAGTTCGTGTCAGTACGGCTGTCACTACAGTCGTTGCTCTGGCGGTTGCAATCCCAATTCCGTTTTTGATTCAATTGCTTTACGGCGACAAATTTGTTGAGGCTGTTGGTGTTTTTCGCATTCTCAGCGCAGAAATTACGATTGGAGGTGCAGCCTGGGTTTTGGCTCAAACTTTTATGGCTGTAGGTAGACCGGGAGCGCTGACGGTTGTAGAAGCAATCAGCGTATTGGTGACTGTACCCCTTCTGCTCATACTCATTCCCATCTACGGATTAGAAGGTGCGGGCTGGTCGCTATTCATTTCGACAATCTTTCGCCTAGTCTGCTTACTTGTAGGATATCCGCTGCTTTTGAAAGTGCCTCCTCCTGGTTTGATTGCGACTAGAAAGGATATAGATTTTTTACGACAGGTATTTTTCCATCAGTGAGGATGGCTCAAATCGTTCCCGCGATCGCGACCTATTATAAGGTATAAATTATGCTTAATAAAAAACCCTCAACAAGCGATAAGTTGTATAACTGGAGGCATCTGAATGCAATCGACTAATTTTAGTGGCAAAGTCTATTTTTATTGCATTCCACCGGATATTCCTGAAAAAACAGGCTATCCCCACACGATGATTTGCTTAGGCGATGGATTAAAAGCTTTAGGAATAGATGCTTATGCCAATATCAACTATTGGCGGCTAGCTCCAGACACGGAAGAGTACTTGTTTCGCCACGACGCTGAAATTACACCAAATGACTGCTCGATTGTTATCCTCAATCAAGATTGGTTTCAAGTGGCAAATAAGCCTTTTCCACAACATTTATTTCATCCCAATCGAAAATATATTACTGTCTATCTAGACAGCGATGATGGTAGTAAAACGCACGCTTACAAACCCGAATTTCGTCAGTTCGATTTTATTTTTAAAGTTAGTTGTAACCGCTACTTTAAATATCCCGACAATATTCACCCTTGGGCGCAGGGAATATCTAGCCGGATGTTGCGAGAATTAGAAAACATTCTACCGATCCAGGCAAGAAAAAGACAATTATTAGTGAACTTTAGAGAGCCGCACAAAATTAAGCACTCTGTCAGGCGAATAGTTCGTAAAGAACTGCTGCCTCAAATCGATGCAGCTCTACCAGTTAATAATGTCGTTGAAGGTCTAGATAACTTTTCTACAGAGCCTTATCACTACATGAATTGGTCGCAAACAGGGAGAAGACATTCGCCAGGTTATTTCCAAAGTTTAAAAGATTACGCCGCTTGCGCCTGTTTTGGTGGCTTTTTTGTCACTCCTGTACCTCGCGATCCTGCTACGGCAACAAGTCGTTTGCTCAAAAAAATTCTCAGCAAATTGGAGTGGAAATCAAATCGAATTACAGATTGGGATAACTGGCGTTACTGGGAGTCTCTTGCAGCAGGATGCGTTAGCGTGCGCGAGGATTTTGACAAGTACGGTTTTATGATTCCGGTCATGCCAGAAAACTGGCGACACTACATCGGGATCGATCTGAGCAATATCAAACTAGCCGTGGATAGAATAGCCAGCGAACCAGAAATTTTAGAAAAGATATCTATTGAAGGTAGACAGTGGGCGCTAGAAAATTACAGCCCCGTACCTACAACGTTACGCTTTCTGAATACAGTCAGCGAAAAATTATAATAAATAACCACCTATGTCTACGAATATAACTACCAATATAACAGCGCCAGAATCGTTAGTTAGTGTTATTATTCTTACCTACAATCGCCCAGAATACTTGAAAAAAGCGATCGCGAGTGCGGTACGCCAAACATATCGTAATATCGAAATCATCGTATCTGACGATTGCAGTCCTGACAATCCTCAAGCAATTATTGACGAGTTTCAAGACCCTCGAATTCGGTTACGCCGCAATCCACAGAACTTAGGCATTGCATTAAATGTCACGAGTGCATTTAGAGAAGCAAAAGGCAAGTATGTTGCGAGTTTAAATGATGACGATCTGTGGAATGAAGATTATTTAGCAAAACTCGTACCGTATCTCGATGCTAATCCAGATTTGGTTGTCGCTTTTTGCGATCATTACGTGATTGACTCAGAGGATAAAATCGATTATCTAAGAACTGAGGAAAATACGCGCTATTGGCAGCGATCGCGGCTTAAAGAAGGAATTTATCAACCTTTTTACGAGTTGAGTGTGGTCGATCAGTCCGTATTCATCGCCTTGGCAACTGTCATCCGTCGAGATGCGATCGATTGGGATAGCATCCCGCTGGAAGTAGGATTGTTTTGGGATCTCTACTTGGCATATCTTGCTTGCCGATCTGGTAAGGGTGCTTACTACTATCCCGAAAGATTGACGCGCTACCGCATTCACCCCCAATCAGAAACGCAAATCAGCGGCAAAAAAAACGTACAGGCGAAGATTCGCACGGGTAAAGCAGGAATCTTTTGTTACGAGCAATTCATATCAGACAAGCGTTTACAACAATTTCGCCCGTATTTTAGAGCCAAACTAGCACAATCTCACACGACTTTGGGAATTGGTCTGATGCGGTCTGGACAAATTGCGGCAGCACGCCCCCATTTCTGGAAAGCAATCCAATACCAATTAAACTTGCGTAGTGTAGCTGCACTAACCCTGAGCTTTACGCCTGGGTCAATCGTCAAGCTATTAAAAGTCTAATCGGGTGAGTCGTGGAGTTAGCAAGTCATGATGATTTCTGTTTTGATACCTACTTATCGCCGTTCGCAAGACTTGGCACGCTGTTTAGTAGCTTTACAACAGCAAGCTCGACCGGCGGATGAGGTGCTGGTGGTCGTCCGCGATAGCGATACGGAAACTTGGCAACTACTAGCAGAATTAGACCCTCATGCTTTACCGATACGCACTGTCAAAGTAAGCGTCCCGGGGGTAGTAGCAGCCATGAATGCAGGCGTTGATGTGGCAAAAGGAGAGATTATTGCCATCACCGATGACGATGCCGCACCTCACGCCGATTGGCTGGAGCGGATAGAAGCTCACTATTTAGCAGATGAGAAAGTGGGTGGTGTTGGCGGACGCGATCGAATGCACTACGGAACGCAGCTCGTCGAAGGTCAATCCCACGTAGTCGGTCGATTGCAGTGGTTTGGACGGGCGATTGGCAACCACCATCTGGGCGTAGGAAATGCCCGTGAAGTTGACATACTGAAAGGGGTAAACTCCAGTTATCGGCGTTCGGCGATCGCTCATATTCGCTTTGATGAGCGGATGCGGGGTACGGGAGCGCAGGTACATCATGAATTGATGTTGTG
Source organism: Chroococcidiopsis sp. [FACHB-1243] (assembly GCF_014696895.1). Classification (NCBI taxonomy): domain Bacteria; kingdom Bacillati; phylum Cyanobacteriota; class Cyanophyceae; order Chroococcidiopsidales; family Chroococcidiopsidaceae; genus Chroococcidiopsis; species Chroococcidiopsis sp. [FACHB-1243]. The sequence goes on from NZ_JACJQX010000016.1 coordinate 36,025, forward strand.
CCTAACTCTAAAACGGGCTGGTTGGAAGCTGATTTACGATCCCGCGATCGTCGTCGATCACTACCTCGGGCAGCGGTTTGATGAAGATCGGCGCAACCAGTTTAATGCAATTGCTTTTAGCAACATGACATATAATGAAACCTTGTCTTTGCTGGAACATTTAAGCCCTATACGGCGAACAGCCTTCGCGATCTGGGCGGTTTTGGTAGGAACGCGAGATGCTTGGGGTTTAGTACAGTTATTGCGGTTCTTACCGAGCCAAGGAAAATTGGCGTGGCAAAAGTGGCTTGCCTCCATGCATGGGCGCTGGCAAGCGTGGGTAACTTGGAGCAATCGCGATCGCTCCTCAGAGGTATGGGCGCAGCATTTGTAATTCGTAATTCGTAATTATCGATTGAGAAATCTGCCTTGGTTTAAATGCTGTCATCATGGAGATGCTATTAGGTGAACTCTAAGCAAACACTTTCAACTCCTGCTTTCGGATTGCAACCAGCGCCTGCTTGGATGGCAATTATCGGATTTTCACTGATTACAGCACTATGCCTGGTTGCTGCTAGCGGGATCGCACGCTATGCTTTTCCCCTAAGTGCTTTTGTTGTGGGTGCGTTCCTTTATTTTCGCTATCCTGTCTTTTACGTCAGCTTTACTTGGTGGATTTGGTTTCTCACGCCGTTGCTTGCCCGCATCATCGATTTTAAGAGCGGCTGGGATGCACAGCGTTTAATGCTGGTCACGCCTTTTCTTGTCTCGTTGCTAAGCGGGATTACTCTCATCCGCTATTTACCTAAAGCATATCGTCAAGGCGGCTTACCCTTGATCTTGGCTTTTGTTGCTGTACTCTACGGTTTTCTAATCGGATTGGTGAAGAATTCGCCTATGGCAGCAACGCGAGCGAGTCTGGATTGGTTCACGCCAATCCTGTTTGGCTTCCATCTATTTATCAACTGGCGCGATTATCCCAAACTTAGTAAGACAATTCAGCAGACTTTCCTTTGGGGCGTGCTAGTTTCCGGTGTCTATGGTGTCGTGCAATACTTAGTTGCACCAATGTGGGATCGGTTCTGGATTATTGAAACAGAATTGGTGACAAATGGCAGACCAGAACCACTTGGCATTCGCGTGTTTAGTACCATGCATTCGCCCTTTCCTTTTGCCGTGGCAATGATGGCGGGTCTGGTATTGTTATTTAACACGAAAGGAACTTTGCGTATCCCTGCTTCTGTAGGGGGGTATTTGGCTTTTCTGCTATCGGCAGTAAGAGCGGCATGGGGCGGGTGGCTGGTGGCACTTATCACCTTGCTGACTTCCATGAAAGCACGCCTACAGCGACGATTAATTATTTCTATCTTAGTGATGTCTGTGTGTGTGATCCCGTTGGCAACGATCGAGCCTTTCTCGGAAGTCATTCATACTCGCTTACAGTCTTTTTCAGAGATTCAAAAAGATACCAGTGCTAACGATCGCGCTGCCACCTACGAGCAACAACTCAATCTTGCCCTATCTGATTTTCTGGGTAAAGGGTTGGGAGGGATGTACGCTACTAACAGTGAAGGTCAGTTAGAACAAGTTATTCTCGATAGTGGCGTTCTCGATTTGTTCTTCACCCTGGGCTGGTTTGGTGCGATTCCCTACTTGGGAGGCATTGTTCTTATTATCTATACGCTGCTGCAAAATTCCGAACTGCGGCTGGACTCTTTTGCTAGTGCTGCCCGTGCCATTAGTATTGGCGTTCTCGTTCAGATGCCACTGGGAAATACCATAGTTTCGCTTGCTGGTATGGTGTTTTGGTGCTTTGTGGCTATGTGTTTGGCAGCACGTAACTACTACCAGCAGCAGAAGCGATCGCAGTCAACGAATATGGTAGGGAGCAGGGAGTAGGGAGTAGGGAGCAGGGGAAAGAGAGCTGAGGGAGCGATCGGGAGAGAATTGACTCACCACACCCCACACCCCTTTCTTCACTGGTCACCGATCGCTGAGAACTGATAACTGTCAACTGTCTTCACGCATGGCAAGTTCGTCATAGACTGCTAGGGTTTCTTTATGAACTCTAGTCGCCGTCAGACGTTCTATATTCTGTCGTGCTTTGTCTTTCCAAGCGTGGAGAATTGGCGGCTCGTTCAGTAATTCAGTCAGAGCAGCTGCTAAAGCATGACTGTCTGCTGCTGGGACTAAGATGCCTGCCTTCCCACCGTCCAAAGCTTCAGGAATGCCATCGACGTGAGTGGCAATAATAGCACATCCTGCTTCCCGCGCTTCCGGAATCACCAAAGGAGAGGGATCGCGGTGGGACGCTAGTACGAAGATGTCAGCAGCCATTAAATAGCGTTGCGGTTGTGGTTGAAACCGCTCAAAGTGAATGCGATCGCTAACAGGCGTGTTCCGTGCTTGAGCTTCAAATAGTTCGCGATCGGGACCATCCCCAACTAAGTAAAGATGAGCTGTAGGAAAATCAGCAGCAATTTGGGCAAAGGCAGCAACTAACTCAGCAATCCCCTTGCGTTTATACATTCCCGCCACGGTCACGATTGCTGGGTGTTTTAAAGTTACGGGGACGCACTCTTTGAGTTGGCAAGTACGAGGGCTACCTAACGTCCCGTTGGATATCACCCGCAGTTTTTGCTCTGGAATACCACGCCGTACCATAGAGTCTGCCACAGCCTTGCTGACCGCAATGACGCGATCTGCCAAACCCATCAGAACAGCACTACGCTGAAATTCGTTATGCACCGTCGATACGAGAGCGTATTGCGACTGAAATCTCAAAGTACTTGCTAAGACAACTCCCGTCATCATATGGGCATGAACGATGTTGGGGTCAAACTCTTTGACAATGGCTCGATAACCTCTAGCAGCTTCGATCAACTCGATTGGTTTTCGCGTCTGGTCTAGTTTGAAGTGCTTGACACCATGTTGCATGAGTAACTTTTCATAGCCTCCCCCAGCAGAAGCTACACCCACTTTGCAACCTGCCTGTGCTTGCAGACACGCTAAATCTACCGCTACGTTAACTATGCCGTTACCAGCTTCTAGCACGTGATTCAAAATATGCAGTACGTGCATTTATATCCCTACAATTCCTACAATGTCAGATAAGTTATGAATGCGTGCCATATGCACGAACAAGCTTGAAATAGTGAAGGTTATTTATGCATAAACTAGAAGCAAATAAATCCTTCACCATAGTAGCTGCGATTTGTCTATTTTTTTGAGCGTTTTATAGGCAAGCTTAGGACGTGCGGAGAGTCACATCATCCCACTTCACGTAGTCTCCTTTTTTTCCAGTTCCCGTAGTTCCTAACTCTACGACTGCCCAGTCTCGGGAGATGGGTAAGGTGATTTCTAAATATTCCCAACCATTTTTCTTAGTGGCAGTTTTTGACATCTCTGCATCTCCGTCGCGATCGTCATAGCCGAGAATTTTTAGCGTTGCCTTAGCATTACCGTTGACATATGCCCAAGCACCGATCGCCACTTTTTTGCCTAGTGGCAGCTGACCAGCAATTCGTCGGACTCGAACTGGCATACCCGCTGCGGTGCCATCTAATTTGACGTAACCCCTACCTTTGTGCGCTCCACGAGCATCGTTACGCACGAAAGTTACGTAAGGTAAAGGTCCCATATCGCCGATGTCGCCAGCACCAAAATGTACCCACTCAGTCTCAGGATTGTTGGCAGACTCAAAACCTTTATTAGCAAGCGGTTGGTTCAGGCGCATACTTTTGATTTTTTGATAAGTCTTGGTGGGCTTAAAGTTTGGGGCGATCGCCCACTCATCATGACCGTCAAGATCGAATAGTATGGCGTTGTCATAACCGAATCTTTTGAGCTGTTGCCCGAAGATCGCAAACCACCGACGACGACAGTTTTCTTTCTCAGCCACCGAACCAGGACACCAGCTTGAAATAACTCCGGCTTCGCTGATGGCAAGCGGTTTTCTGATGCCGCGTGCTTCTAGCGATCGCCAAGGATGCCCGAAACGATTGTCGGCAATTTGTCCGCCATAGGCATGTAAGCCGATGTAATCGCTCACCTTATCGATGCCGCGATCGAGCATTTCATCTAGGATATGGGATTCAATTCCTGAAATTGGGGGTGATTCGATCTTAATTCTCGGGTCAATGGCTCTAGCAGCTTTAAAGGCAATCTGAGTCATGTCTACGCACTCTTGAGCTGACATCTTGCCATTGCCATAGTCTAATTCTGGTTCGTTGTCAATAATATAATAGAAAATTTTACCTTTGTAATGTGCCATGACATTGCGAACGAAATAATTGAAGTTCGCTTGCCATTGCTCGTAGTTGCTATCTCGATCGACTCCCAATCGAGGAGATACAACTGTATGAATTTTCAGACCTGCATCGAGATACTGCCGCACGGCGATATCTCTAGCAAACCAATCAAAGGATGAGCCTTCTGTCTTACCGCCAACACCATCCATCCCCATACGAACTAAGCCTAAGCCTAGATCCTTCGTATGTTTAATCGATCGCGCCACATATGCTGGATCGGTGTTATAGCCAGTACCGTTATTAATTCCCAGATATGCACCGCTAGGAGTAGGTCTAACACTAGCGCTGGGCGATCGCGCTGGAGGTTTATTAGATGTGACAGAGAATAAATTTGGAATGAGATAAATAGAAATTAAACTAAAAATAATTAACCCAGCAATGACACTCAATAAAAGCTTAAATCCCCAGCGATGACGAGCAGGTTGTTTAAACTTAGTCGAATTTTTTTTAGATCTCTTCAACATTTCAATTAGTGTCGAGCTATTATGTAATCGATTTGAGAGTTTTTTTGCTGTCACGATAACCTCATAAATAATAACTTACCCGTGAAAAGGCGATCGCCTTTTCACGGGTAAGCTGAGAAAATCTAAGTTAAGCTATGGCACGTCCGCACTTAGAGTACGCGGACGCTCACGTCATCCCACTTCACAGAGTCGCCCGCTCTGCCAGTTCCCGTCGTTCCCAGTTCGACTACTGCCCAATATCTGGAGATAGGAACGGTAATTTCTAAATACTCCCAACCGTTTTTCTGTGTTGAAGTCTTCGAGATCTCGGCATCACCATTCCTGAAGTCATATCCCAAAGCTTTCAGCGTTGCTGAGGCTCCGCCACTGACATAGACCCAAGCACCAATTGCTACCTTTCTGTTTTTTGGCATATCTCCCAGAATTCGCCGGATTCTAATTGGCGTACCAGATCCAGCCCGACCGCTCTCTAACTTGACGTAGCCTTTACTGCCGTTACGCCCTCCTTGATTGCTATCATTCTGGACGAAGTTGATATGAGGCGAAGTCCCTTTATAAATCCATTCATCGTTGTTATCGGCAGGAGTCCACTCATTTTCAACGTTATTCGCCGACTCAAAGCCGCCATTCGAGAAAGTCTTATTTAGACGTAAATCTTTAATTTGGTAATAAGCTTTCGTGGGGTTAAAGTTTGGAGCAACTGCCCAGCTATCGTGACCGTCAAGATCGAATAGGATGGCGTGGTCGTAACCAAATCTTTTGAGTTGTAGCCCGAACATGAGGAACCAGCGGCGGCGACAGTCTTCTGTTTCAAATTGGGAACCGTTGCAATACTCGTTAATCGATCCCGATTCGCTAATCGCAAGGGGCTTTCTGATGCCGCGTGCTTCCATAACTCTCCAAGGATGACCGAGACGATTCTCGGAAATCTGTCCGCCATAGGCGTGCAAGCCGATATAGTCGCTGACCTTATCGATGCCGCGATCTAACATCTCGTTGAGCAGACCGGATTCAATTCCCATCACGGGTGGCGACTCAATTTTAATATTGGGATCGATGGATTTGGCTATTTCGTAGGCAATCCGAGTCATGTCAACGCATTCTTGGGCTGACATTTTACCGTTGCCGTAGTCGAGATCGGGTTCGTTATCAATAATGTAGTAAAAGATTTTGCCTTTGTAGCGCATCATGACGTTACGAGTAAAATAGCGGAAGTTTGCTTTCCATTTCTCGTAGTTACCGTCTCGATTGACGTGCATCCGTGCTGATAACACGGCGTGAATTTTGAGTCCAGCATTGCGATATTTATCGACAACCATATCCCTGCCCGACCAATGAAACCCTGCACCCTCCGTATTACCCCAAACGCTATCCATACCCATACGGACGACTTCTAATCCCAGGTTTTTGGTGTGTTGGATGGAGCGATCGACGTATCCTGGGTCAATGTTGTAGCCAGTGCCATTATTCATGCCTAAAAAACTCGTCAAGGCTGTTGCTGGCAACGTGTAGAGGAGAGCTGAAGCAATTAATACTGAAACAATTGACTTAGACGATTTAGCTTGCCGTTCTGATAACTTTTTTGGAGCTATGTTTTGTAGTTTCTGGTAGAATTTCATTGTTTACCTCTAAATGGAATTAATGCAGAATTAATGCAGCACAAGTTGACGATTGCACTTCATCTGCTACTCAATGCGGTTTGAGTAGACGAGAAGTCAATCGTGCAGAAAGCTGCTTTATTGCTGGCGATCGCGCTGCAATATTGGCAAGCTAGAGGGAAGGATTAGCTGGCTAAGGAAAGTGAAGCAGCGCTTTATGCAAATAGCTTTTCCAGTAGTTAAAGAAAGAACTATTTCAGTATGGTTATGCAATAGAGCAGTGTAGTGAAATGGAAAGACTTTAAGTCATTACACTTGAACTTGGTAATGAAGTTTCTGAAAAAAGCAGAATGCTTTACAAGAGCTTTACATGACCAATCTACAACTAAAGTAGGCTTGCTCAGATGTGGATTCAAGAGGAATTTTACTGATCTACCTACTAGCCGAGATTTCCCCGATCGCCTTGTTTTCTTTAACTATTATCGTAAAAATACTACTAGTGGAAATACCGTTAAATCAATGGATGCAGAGCATATTATTGAGCAATCTCGCTGGAAATATAGTTATAGCTATCTTGAAATCTTAAAATTATAAAAGACAATATTTGACTTTATTAAAATAAGAAAATCTCAGTTTTATATCTGTAAAAATCTTAGTAAAATCTCTTAAATTTGCGATCGCTACTAACTGAATGAAGCGATCGCTTGATTTTTTTTAGCTTTTGACAATTTCGCCAAAATTTGCCAACACGCGAGCATGATTGCGAAGTAAACCGAGTAGATTCAAGCGATTGCGTCTAATTTCTGGATCGGCATCCATAACTAAAACGCTTTGTTCTCCATCAAAGAAATCGCTCACAGTAGGAGCAATTTGAATCAAAGCATCTACTAATTGTTGATAGTTCCGCGATTCTCTAGCGGCTTGAGTTTGGGGAACGAGTTGCAATAAAGCATCGTAGAAAGCTTGCTCGGAAGATTTTTGAAAAAGTTGTGGTTTGACTAAGTTTTCTGGCTGCAACTGCGTGAAATCTAAATCTCCTTGAGCCGCAAGACGGGTGGAGCGGTTGACGGTTTCGTAAATTTTATCGAGCCTGCCGTTATTACGAATAGATTGTAAGAAAAGAGCGCGATCGCGTACATCTAATAGGTCTTGTAATGCCCGTAGTCTGTATTCAGCATCGCTTTCTCCCAGTACGGCATTTACTAAGTCGTAGTCTATTTGTCTTTCTTCTTGTAGCAATGTCCGAATTCTTTGAATGAGAAATTCCTGTAGAGATGCGTTTAACGTCTCTATACTGGTTTTGGCATAAGTTTTAATAAAATCTCTTGCCGTTTGCTCTAATAATTGGTAAAGATTAATTGATAAATTAGCCGCCCATGTAATAGAAACGATCGCATTTGCCGCACGGCGCAGCGCAAAAGGATCGGAGGAACCTGTAGGCAACATTCCCAAACCGAAAATGCTGACTATGGTATCGAGGCGATCGGCAACTCCGACAACTTGACCTGCTAAAGTTTCAGGTAGGCGATCGCCTGCATTACGTGGTAGATAATGTTCAAAGATAGCTGTAGCTACGGTTTCCGATTCACCACTTTCTACAGCATATTTTTGACCCATCACGCCTTGCAATTCTGGAAATTCAAACACCATTTGGGTGACTAAATCTGCTTTACACAAGCTAGCAGCGCGTTCGATTTGGTGGCGTTCTTGCTGGCTTAATTGCAACTGTTTGTTAATTTGCTGCGCGATACTAATAATGCGTCCAACTTTGTCACCAACTGAGCCTAAGTCTTCTTGAAATGTAACTTTTTCTAGTTGCAGTAAATAGCTTTCTAACGGTTTTGCTAAGTCAGTTTTATAGAAAAATTGTCCGTCAGCCAACCTAGCGCGAATCACTCGTTCGTTACCTGCGGCAATAATATCTGATTTAGCAGGATCGCCATTAGATATAGTAATGAAATTGGGTAGTAGGGGCGCACAGCCGTGTGCCCCTACCTGAAATATGGGAAAATATCGTTGGTGGCTTACCATTACCGTAGTAATCACTTCTGGAGGTAAGTTCAAAAATTCTGAGTCGAATTTTCCGACTACAGCAGTAGACCATTCGACTAAATTCGTGACTTCTGCTAATAATTCGGGATAGATCGTAACGCTACCATTAAGTTGCTGCGCGATCGCATTGATTTGTGCTTCGATTTTTGCTTTGCGTTGTTCGACCTCGACATCGACAAAAGCAGAACGCAAGCAAGAGACATAATCAGTGGCTTGGGGAATGGATATTGATTCTGGATGTAAAACGCGGTGTCCCCACGAAATGCGATCGCTTTTAATTATCTCGGAACTATTTTCAATTTGAATTGGTAAGACTTCTGTATCTAATAAAGTGACCAACCACACAATCGGACGAGAAAACTTTAAATCGCCGTCTCCCCAACGCATAAACCGCTTCCCTTCTAACCCGAAAATCCACTCAGGGACGAGTTGAGTCAAGATTTCTGCGACAGGACGACCTGGATAAGAGACGCGGACAAACACAAACTCGCCTTTATCCGTAGGACGAATTGCTAAAGCATCTAATTCTACCCCTTGCTTTTTGGCAAAGCCTTCAGCGGCTTTGGTGGGTTTTCCGTCTTTAAATGCAGCTTGCGCGGGTGGTCCTTTAATTTCCTCGTCTCGGTCTGGTTGTTGCGATGGTAGACCTTTGATGAGTACAGTGAGGCGGCGGGGAGTACCGTAAACTTCGATTGCTTCTGCCGTAAGATTATGATTGGTAAGACTTTGGGGAATACGCGATCGCCATTGCGCGATTGCGCTATCGACAAAACTGGCGGGGAGTTCTTCGGTTCCGACTTCTAATAGGAAATTAGGCATAGCACCCTGTACTGAACGAGGCTTGATTATAAAAGACCTAGTTTCAACAGTTTACCGTGCCTTGAATTGTCATGGGTATAATCGGAGTAGGGTGCGTTATGTAACGCATCCTACTCATCTTACGCACCTACAGATTCTTTAGCGGCGTACATCACTTCGACAGTGATTTCGGTAAAATTGCGATCGCGGGCAAATTTTTCTGTATTCCGCTTGACTTTTCCGCGCACGAAACCAGGAATTTTATTTAATTCTGCTTGCGCTTCTCTCGTCCAAGCCAAGTCAGTATCGGCAGATATTCCCTTGGTGATTACTTCCTTGGTGTCGTGTCCGCCAAAGATTTCTAACAGGTGGTCTTCCATGCCCAGAGTAAAGGAATTGTACACCAAATCGGCAATTTGATTCGTGCCTTCGTAACCCATAAAAGGCTTGTAACCGATGGGGAAGTTTTGAATGTGGATTGGTGCAGCAATTACGCCACAAGGGATATCTAACCGCTTACCTACATGGCGTTCCATCTGCGTACCAAATATAGCAGAAGGTTCGACACGGGCGATCGCGTCTCCAATTGCGCCATGATCGTCTGTAATAATCACCTCATCGCAATATTCGCTGACCTGTTCGCGGAACCAGTCAGCATCGTATTTGCAGTAAGTTCCAGCCCAAACAACGTGAATTCCCATTTCCCGTGCGAGAATTTTAGTTATGGCGGCGGCGTGGGTGTTGTCGCCAAACACGACAGCTTTTTTACCCGTCAAGTTTTGGCAGTCAATTGAACGGGAGAACCAAGCAGCTTGAGATACGTAGAGAGTTTGGTTGTTAATATACTCTTCGTAGTCAACATTAGCACCTTGAGCGTTAATAATCTGCTGGATTTTACGTAGGCAACGAGCAGTCTCGACTACGCCCATCGGAGTAATATTGACATAGGGTATGCCAAATTCTTGCTCTAAGTAATTAGCTGTCAGCAAGCCGAGTTCTCGATATGGGACAAGATTAAACCACGCACGGGGTAAGTTTTTTAACTCGTGAACGGAAGCACCTTCGGGAATGACAGCATTTACCTCGATTCCCAAGTCAGCCATTAACCGCTTCAACTCGGTGCAGTCGTGTTGGTTGTGGAAACCTAGAGTAGACACACCGATGATATTGACTGAAGGCTTTTCGGTTTTAGCTGTAGGTAGTTCGCCTTTCTTGCGTGCTTTCTCGATGTAGTAGCGGACAATTTGATCTAAAGTGCGATCGGCTGCTTGTAGTTCGTTGACGCGATAGTGGTTGACATCTGCCAGTAGTACGTCAGCTTTTGCCTCCAACGATGCTCTTTCGACGAAGTTTTGCAGGTCTTCTTGTAAAATGCTGGAGGTACAGGTAGGAGTTAATACGATCAGGTCTGGATGTTCTTCCGCATCTTTACGGGTAATATTATCGACTACCTTCTCCTGAGAACCACGGGCAAGGACGTGTCTGTCTACAATGCTGGCTGTAACTGGGGTAAAATTTCTTTCACGCTCCAACATCGATCGCATGACGTTGAAGTAGTCGTCGCCTAAAGGCGCGTGCATAATTGCGTGGACGTTTTTGAACGAGCTAGCGACACGCAAGGTTCCTATATGTGCGGGTCCAGCATACATCCAGTAAGCCAATTTCATATCTACAGTTCTCCCCGTGTGAATCGCGAATCGTTGAATTTAACGTCTGTTTTTTCCGATTGTCGCAAACATTGCGATCGCACTAAACACGGGTTTATGAATAACTGTACGCGGGAAAGAATGGCTGAAATCCTTATTACATAACGCAATGAGGGATTAAGGAGGTAAGCGATCGCCTAATTTCTGCAATGATTCTTGATGTTTAGTTATATTCTGTAGTATCCAAAATGCTGCTTTGAAGGTCTTTATCTAAGATTGTATTTATGTTTTTGGCTTGAGCGATCGAGGAGTAAACTAATGGGTGACTTTAATTTAATCAAAATCGAGTCTAGTATTTTTTCCGTATCGTGGGAATTCACAATAAATGTTGTTCAGAAGATACCCGCAATACCAGACTGGATATTTGCTGATTCTACGCTTGCTACAGTATTAGCCAACATGAAAGTGTTTCCATTTCATAGCTATCTTCAAGCTTTTAAAAATTATCTCGAAGAAAATTGGCTAGCTTTTTTCTTGAGTTGGACAGGATTTTTACTTTGGGAGCTGAGATATTAGGTTTGCTTTTGATTTTGATAATTGCCGAGCGATTGCTGAAATTTGTTTTATCCTATCTTTTAGATAGAATGCTTTGTCACTTTTTAGTATTCTATTGTTATGTTTCTCTACACTATATAAATTTGTTAATAATAGCTACTCCAAATTTCTCAAAATTAGAGTTACTTATTGACAATAATACTCCGCTTCAACTTGCAGTGCCTGGAGTCTGTAGTTTTCTGCTAGTTGTTGTTATAAATTTATGTAAGAGAGCAGAGCGTTTTTTAGATATGTACAATTTGTAGGATAAAACCAGTCTGATAAACATTTATATGAAATTATTGTCCGATCTCATATCCATTTCTACGCTTAGCGAATGAAAGTTAGAGAAGTAATTAGACTTATCGAGGAAAATGGTTGGTATCTAGCTTGAACTAGAGGTAGCCATCGTCAATACAAACATCCTGTAAAACCTGGCTTAGTTACTGTTCCAGAAAAGCTAAGTGACGAGCTTGCACCAGGAACATTAGATAGTATTTTAAAGCAAGCAGGTTTAAAGTAATGCGGTATCTAATTATTATTGAGGAAACAACAACTGGTTATTCAGCATATTCACCCGATTTACCTGGGTGTGTCTCCACTGGTGAAACTCGTGAAGAGTTGGAGCAAAATATGCGCGAAGCAATTCAGTTTCACATAAAAAAACTTGAGTTGGAAGGTTATGAAATTCTTCAGCCATCTACGTCATCTGTTTATATTGAAGTTGCAGCCTGATGGGATTTAACTTACTGCGGCTAAGTCGGCGCTGTCAGACTAAAAGACTTTTTATTGATTTAAGTCTAGATGCGATCGCCCAAAGTTAATGTATAAATTATTGCATCTAGGCGATCGCATCCAGGAAAATAAAGGGAGATTCTGATTCGAGTTTTTAGACTCAAAAGTTCGGGTAAATTTTAATTAAAAAACTTGAAGATTTTCTTATCAGCTTTCTCTGAAAAGCATTCTATAAGAAATTCCAATCGATTGCTTAGTCATAATGCTCAAATCCTAGCAAAATAGTCATACATGTACTGCAAATTACGACATTTTAAGCCTGAGCAATTTTTATTTTTAAATGAAATAATGACTGATAAATCAAGCTAATCAATCAACTATGTGCAAAAAATAATTCATTTTGTAAGATGCTCGTTCAGAGTGAAAATTCTGACAAAATCTTGAATTATGAAGAAAATTTGCCCAAATTTAGGTTTAACTCTAGCTATTTCGCTATTCCTCGCATCTTGTACCGGAGTACAAGAACAAGCTTCACAACTTAAAGATAAAGCCAACCAAGCTCAAAACATGGCTCAGCAAGCACAAGATGTGGCTAGCAAAACAACTAGCGCGCTTGGTAATTTGGGGAATCTCAAAGAAACCATTAGTCCTTTGACTGACGGCGTAGCGCAAACTTTGTCTGCTGTAAAAGCTGGTAACTTTACAGCAGCACAAACGGAATTTACTAAGCTGCAAGATGGCTGGAAAGGATTAGAAAGTACTCTGAAGACTGTATCCCCCGATGCTACCAAAATGATTGGCGAGAAAATTACAACTATTGCCACAGATTTGAAATCGAGTTCGCCAAATGTGGCAAAACTCACAACAGAATTGTAGGGACTTTCAACTGCATTCAATGGTTTTGTAACTAATAGCACTTCTGGAGTTGCTACTAACACTACCACCACGGAGACAGCGAATAGCAATGTTACGGCTATTCAAAGCAACTTATTAGCCATGAAAGACGAACTAGCTAAGGCAAGCACTGCTGTAGAATCAAAAGATTTTGCTACTGCAAAAACTGCTTTTGGTGCTGCTCGCCAAACCTGGTATAAGTTTGGTGGTAGCGTGAAACAAAATTCTCCCGATACTTACCAAAAGCTAGAAGCAGGGGTGAAAGATGTTAACTCTGGACTGAGCGAAGCACAGCCTCCACGAGATACTGTTTTAACTAGCTTGAAGACGCTTTCTACCGATTTAGACGGTGTGAAATAATTGTCTAGTAAGGTGGGCATTGCCCACCTTACGCTTGGATTTTTATGATAAATATTCCTGTACAAATATGTAATTAGTAATGCGATCGCTCGTGATATTATATTATCAATTACCTAGATGGTTTACTTCATAATGAAAATCCAAGCTTTGTTAAAAAAGTCAAAAATATTTCCATTATAAAATAGATAATACCACAATCGCGAAGCATATTCTACCCCACCCCCTTATGTTTTTAACCTATCAACAATAGCTTGCACCTAAAGATTGAAATCGCCCAAGGCTTGACGTTGTGCTGCTAGTAAATCTTTAATTCCCAGTTCTGCCAAATCGATAATTCGATCCAATTGAGCGCGGCTGAAACTACCTGCTTCGGCGGTTCCCTGAAGTTCGATAATTTCTAATTGGTCATTCATGACGACGTTGAAATCAATATCGGCGGCGACATCTTCTTGGTAGTTGAGATCTAACAATGGCACGCCTTCAAGCAAACCCACAGAAACGGCGGCGATTTGGTGACGGATGGGCGATCGCGTCAGATCTCCCCGTTCTAAAAGCTTGCCGATCGCATCGGCAAGCGCCACAAACCCACCTGTAATTGCTGTGGTTCTCGTACCTGCATCCGCCTGCAATACGTCAGCATCTACGGTGACTGTAAGCTCTCCCAATGCTTCTAAATCGAGTCCGGCTCTCAAGCTGCGTCCGATTAACCTTTGAATCTCCTGCGTCCGTCCAGACAGCCTGTAGGTTTCTCGTTCTTGGCGTTGGTGGGTAGCAGTGGGAAGCATTCTGTATTCAGCCGTCAGCCAACCCTTGCCCGAACCTTCCAAAAATCTAGGAACTCCAGGCTGAATTGATACGTTACACAACACCTGAGTATTGCCGCACTGGGCTAAAACAGAGCCAGTGGCAAAACGAGTAAAATCCCGTGTAAAACTGATAGGACGCAGTTGATTTGCTAACCGATTATCCGAACGCTCCCAGGTCATGGTTCTTAGCTGTAGTGACCTAAATCAGAATACAGGGTCGAGCATACAGTTAACACTTTCGCTAGGCTTAATTTTTTGTAAACTTTTGGTGTGGAATATGTGGAGGGCGATCGCTATGCTGGGAAGTCAAAAGTCAAAATCCTGCAACAGAATCTCCGCCAACTGGGACTTATAGTAGCGATATTGCGACCCAGAGGATAGTTTCCTATTGACTAAAACATAGATGTAGTGTTTCACTAAGGAGTATTCTGAAAGACTACACTATATATCGCATATTGCAGTTTCTCCGAACTCAGCTTTAACTCAAGCATCTGGATAAAAGTGACTTTATGATTGCTCAGCTAGAGACCCCAACCGTTCATTCTCCTTGTCAACCACCATACACAGTTGAAGGATTAGTACAAGTCTTTACTTGCTCTCGTCGTACCTTTTTGACAAGCGTGATGGCACAGGCTTTAAGGGTTTCCGGTCAAGGGACTCCAGCGCTCATTGTCCAATTTCTTAAAGGTGGGATAAATCAGGGTCATTGTCATCCAGTTAAGTTAGGGCAAAACTTGGATTGGATTCGCTGCAATCTTCCCCGTTGCATTGACACGCCACAATTAGACGAAGCCGAAAACCGTTCTTTACAAGAACTGTGGCAGCATACGCGCCAAGTTGTTTCCCAAGGGCAGTACTCATTGCTAGTATTGGATGAATTAAGCGTGGCTGTCGAATTTGGCTTAATCCCTCTAGCAGAAGTCTTAGATTTTATTCAAAATCGCCCCAAGCACGTCGATGTGATTCTGACTGGCTCGAATATGCCTCAACCCGTACTCGATGTGGCAGATCAGATTACAGAAGTACGGCGCAGCCACCAGATGTAAGTTTTTCTAGGCTAGAATGCCTGTGAATTTATTATATAAATAGTGCCTCCTAAAGCGCTATGTCGCGCGTTCGAGACGTACCAGTCCCGTAATTTAAGATATGAAGTCAGGCAGAGCGATCGCAATTGCCATCAATTTCTAAATTGCATATCTCTTTCGATAAATTGTAGTTCTTGATCTAAGGCTTCTAATTCTTTTTGAGTCTCTTCAAGCTCGATGCGAGTTGTATCAAGTACCATTTTTGTTTCCTGACATGTTTCCGAAACTCTGGCTAATTCCGAATATTTGTATTCTAGTTTTTCTATGATTTGTTGGCGATCGCTGACATCGATGAACGTCAAGTTAACTCCCAGCAAATCATTATTTGTGCTGAAAACAGGTGCGATAAAAATATCGAGATACTTTGTTCCTTCTGAAGTTATCCACTTAATATTTTTCAAATTGACTGGACGACGATCGCAGTAAAATTTGCCGATCGCAACATGGGAACTCACTAACTTTCCGGGTAAAAGTTCTGAAAACGGAAGGCTCCAATCGGAGAGCGTTAATCTAAATAAAAAGTTTGCCTGTTCGTTAGCAGCAACTAAACGATTATTCAGATCGACCGATAGCTGAGCAAAAGGACTTGTCTCAAATGCAGCTTGCCAAAAGCATAGTTGGGAGACTAGTGAATCGCTAGCTTCCTTTAGGCGAAATTTAGGAGTGATTGAGAGGCGATCGCCTAACTCCAAATGTAGTCCTTTGATATAAATTCGATGCTTGATATTGTCTAGCATGAAAATCGGTCTTTGAGCAGTCAGTGTTTCATGCTTACCTAGAAAGAGAAAGCCGTTGTTTTTCAGCGCAAAATGAAAGCGAACCAGAATTCTTGCTTGGATATCTGGATTGAAATACATCAGGGTATTACGGCACGCCAGCAAATCGATTTTGGACATCGGTGCATCTTCAGCTAGGTTATTACAACCACAGATGACCCTACGGCGAAGTCTGCGATCGAAAGCATAGCCTTGCTCGGTTGGCTCAAAGTATTTCTTGAGTAAATCTGGAGCAAGTCCTTTCACTTCATTCGCGCGATATACCGCTTGTCGTGCTTGTTGAAGGGCAACTTTATCCACATCGGTAGCATAGAGTTGAACTCGCTGCAAACACGACTCAATTCCCAAAGCTTCTGCAAACAAAATGAGTAAACTGTAAACTTCCTGCCCAGAAGCACAGCCCGCACTCCAAACGCGAATCGGTTCGTCAGGCTGTTTGCTAGCAATAATTTTAGGCACGCTCTCGCTGGCTAGATAATCCCAAGCTTCGCGATCGCGAAAGAAACTAGAAACGTTAATCAGTATGGAGTCTAAAAGCTCAATCCACTCTTGAGCATGGCTTTGCAAATACTGTAAATAGTCCTGATAGCGCTCAATGTGGAGCTGCTGCATTCGGCAAGAGAAACGCCGCATTAAGGTAGGGCGTTTGTAGCCTGTAAAGTCACAACTCTGGTTGCGTTTGAGGTAGTCTAATAACGCTTCAAAATCTCGATCGAGTTCGGGGGGCTTCATTAATAAATTTTAAAGTTTATCTTGGTAGTTTAAAATTCTTAATACAAAACTTATTGCGACTTCAGCGAAAATAGCCAGCCGATCGCGGTTGCTCCTCACTCAACTCCCAAACTTTCGACATGGAACGTCCCATTGTGGAGTTCGACCGAGTATGGTGTCTCTATGCTACTGACACTGACATTGTGTCGCTCTACCAGTTTTCTTTCGTTACCCTCAATAGACTGGGGCGGATCGATCGAGTTAACCTAGACTAGAGAGCGAGGCTCTCAGGTAAAATCCGCTCTAAAAATTGAGTCATAATTGAGATTTTAGGTTTGTGATTCATCCAAAATCCCAGTCTCTCGCTAGCGATCGCCAACACTCAACTCAAAATCCAAGATCGGTGGTGGTTCTAGGTGCTGGGGCTTGGGGAACGACGTTAGCATCTCTCGCAGCAGCTAATGGTCATCGCGTGCAAGTGCGATCGCGGCGCGATGGGGCAATTTCGCCTAGCGAGATCGAACGTGCGGATGTAGTTGTTTCTGCTGTCTCAATGCAGGGTGTAGCAACAGTCGTTCGAGAAATTCAGACTTTACCTCTTTTACCCGCAACAATTTTTGTCACGGCAACCAAAGGACTCGATCCTGTCACAACTCTCACCCCAGCCCAGATTTGGCAGGCGGCTTTTCCCGATCGCTCGGTAGTTGTACTGTGCGGTCCTAATTTAGCCAAGGAAATTCAACAAGGATTACCCGCGGCAACTGTTGCTGGTAGTACTGACGACAACGCCGCAGTAGCAGTGCAAGCAGTATTTTCCTCGCCGCAGTTCCGCGTTTATACCAATTCCGACCCTTTGGGCGTAGAGTTGGGCGGGACGCTGAAAAATGTGATGGCGATCGCGGCGGGTGTTTGCGATGGTTTGCAGTTGGGTACAAATGCTAAAGCTGCACTCGTTACCCGTGGACTGACGGAAATTATCCGCATCGGCAACAGCTGGGGAGCAAAAACAGAAACTTTTTACGGTCTATCTGGTTTGGGCGATCTGCTGGCAACTTGTAACAGTCCCCTCAGTCGTAATTATCAAGTTGGATATCAACTCGCCCAAGGTAAAACCCTGTCCGCAATTCTCGCTCACCTAGAAGGAACGGCTGAAGGCGTGAATACGACTCAGGTACTCATGCAACGCGCTCGCCAGCAAGACATCTATATGCCGATTACGGCTGAAGTTTATCGTCTCCTGCAAGCGGAAATTACACCCAAGCAAGCGCTGGAAGCACTGATGCTGCGCGACCTCAAATCGGAATTATTGTAGAGGCGATGGTTCGACCGAATCGCTCCTACGTAAATCCACACAAATTTCATAAAACTTTACGCGATCGCAACTGATTCTCCGAAATTTCTCAGACAAAAATTGTAGTTTACACTAGGGTGCGATCTCACACATTTATCTTAAATCGCGTTTATTCTTGAAACGCTAATTTTGCGATACTTTTCAGCCTTTCAACAAGATATTGAAACCAAATTGCTGCTTTAAGTATCCGCAATCCTAACATCCGTAGCAGTATCAGTTCGTACTTGAATTCACTAGAAAATTTGGAGTTATTCCTGAAGTTAGTGGGCGCGATCGTCAAGTTTCCTCGTAAATCTAGCAGCAAGATGTTAGTTCGCCAAGATCGCTGGGAACAATAGCATCAGCAACAAGAAGCAACCGAGTGAAGTCTATTGTCACCTGGAGCAGTTGAGATAACCCCTATGCAAGCACTATCTTTTTACGCGGACGCAGCCTACGAACCCCAATCAGCACCCCAGCGCTTTCGGTCAGATTATCCAGAAGATGATACCGATCTGGGCGTGGATGACCTGCTGACTTTGGATATTGACTCTAACGAGCGGGAGAGCCTACAACCTGGTGTTACCCGTCGGACTACAGACCTAGTTCGTTTATACCTGCAAGAGATCGGTCGCGTCCACCTGCTAGAAAGAGATGAAGAAGTTTCCGAAGCTCAAAAAGTGCAGCGTTATTTACGAATGCGAGCGCTGTGCGTCAGTCATGCAGCAAAGGACGACTCGATTATCAAAACATACATCACCCTAATTGAAGCCCAAGAGCGCCTGACCTCCGAGCTAGGACACCGCCCCTCTTTAGAACGATGGGCTGCTAGCGCTGGTATATCCGTGATGGAACTCAAACCCGCTTTGGCAGTTGGGAAGCGCCGTTGGGCTGAAATTGCCAAAATTACCGTCGAAGAATTAGAGCAAATTCAAAACGACGGGATTCATGCCAAAGAACACATGATCAAGGCGAATTTACGCCTAGTTGTTTCAGTTGCGAAAAAGTATCAAAATCGCGGTTTGGAACTGCTAGATCTGGTTCAAGAAGGTACTCTGGGGTTAGAAAGAGCGGTAGAAAAGTTCGATCCTACCAAAGGTTATCGCTTCAGCACCTACGCTTATTGGTGGATTCGTCAAGGTATTACCCGCGCGATCGCCACCCAAAGCCGTACCATCCGTCTTCCAGTTCACATTACAGAAAAACTGAATAAAATTAAGAAAGCTCAGCGAAAACTGGCGCAAGAAAAAGGTCGTACCCCTACAATCGAAGATATTGCGCTCGAATTGGAGATGACTGCGCCTCAAGTACGGGAAGTGCTACTGAGAGTTCCTCGTTCCGTATCTTTGGAAACAAAAGTTGGGAAGGAAAAAGATACTGAGTTAGGAGATTTACTCGAAAACGACAGTATTTCCCCTGAAGAGTTGCTCATGCGTGAAGCTCTCCATCGAGATTTACAGCAACTTTTAGCAGATTTAACCGATCGCGAACGGGATGTTATTTTGATGCGCTTTGGTCTGGGAGACGGACACTGTTACTCTCTAGCCGAAATTGGACGTGCTTTAGACTTATCACGGGAAAGAGTGCGTCAAATTGAATCTAAAGCACTACAAAAGCTACGACAACCCAAACGACGCAATCGCGTGCGGGATTACTTAGAGTCCTTGAGCTAACAATTTGAGCTAACAACATCGATCGGGTGAAGGATCGTGACCGTGTTTTTTACAACCTAGTTAGATTCACTTTCATTCTTCGTTCTTCACCTCTTCTGCCTATTTTTTAGCCAGAAGATTTTTATTATCTGCAAACTACGACTCTCTTTTCTTAAAAATCATTCTCAATAGTTATAGCTTGTTGACACTTCAACCAATAATTGACTATACTTATCAATTATTAAGCTTGCTTAAAAAGGTGGTTATGACTGCATACTCAGCTACCTCACTTAAGGCAGAACTCAACGAGCGGGGTTGGCGACTCACACCGCAGCGCGAAACGATCCTACAGGTTTTTCAAGAACTGCCTAGAGGAAAACATCTAAGTGCGGAAGAGCTTTACCAACAATTAGAAACTCAAACAGCAGGAATCAGTCTGTCAACGATTTATCGCACTCTAAAGTTAATGGCGCGGATGGGAATTCTGCGTGAGCTGGAGTTAGGAGAGGGACATAAACATTACGAGATCAATCAGCCTTACCCTCACCACCACCACCATTTAATTTGTGTTAGGTGCAATAAAACAATCGAGTTTAAAAACGATTCCATCTTAAAAATTGGCTCAAAAACAGCTGAAAAGGAAGGGTATCATTTGCTCGATTGCCAACTAACAATTCATGCTGTTTGTCCTTCTTGTCAAAGAGCGTTGTTGCCGATCTAGAATCTTGGTGTTATTGGTTGTCGGTTGTCGAGCGCAGATTGCTCTTCACTGGATTTTCTCAATGTTACCTGCTTTGATCCAGCCTTCGCGATCGCTATCCGATAAGCGAACTCTTTGCCAATTTTTATCTGGACTTGCTTCTAAAACTACGATTTGTTGATTGTATTCCAACCCGCCGATGCGTTCAGCACCCGCTCCAGGCTCGGCACGGAGACTTAAGCCTTTTTCCCAAGACACCCTAGCTCTATAGGTTCCTGGCGCTAGAGGCTCAGTAGAATTAGTGTCAGAATTCGCTTTCTCGGTCGTAGATTCAGCGTTATTAGTATTATCGGGATTAGATATTTCAGGCTGTGCTTGCTGTTTCGGAGCAGGCACAGCTTTTGGTTTTTGGTTGAGTTCGTTAGCAAAAGTCGGCTTAGGCGGATGAGTTGTGACTCTATACATAAAATATAAAGCAACTGCGGCGCTACCACCAGCCAAGATCGCCAGCGCTAAGCTAACACCCAGGACAAATTTAGCTGCTCCTGCCAAAGTCATGGCGATACCCTACTATTGTCCCATAATTACTACAGCACGAATCCTAGCATAATCGTCTGAATGTAGTAGATTTTTTAATTATTGGTAATTGGTAATGGGTAATTGGTAGTTGCCCCTCTGCACCTGAAGCCCCTCTGCTCCCTGATAACTGATAACTGTTCTACTGCAATTGCCGCTGAATTCGGTTGCTCAGGCTGCTGTGTTTAGAGGCGAGACGGGCTTTTCCAGCCGCTGCCCAATCTTGCAAAAACTGAATTTGTTCTTGGGCAGTACGGGCAAGGGGAATGATTTGACTCGCCGCCTCTAAAATGTCGTCAGTAGTAAAGTCTCGATTTTGACTGAAGCCGATGTGCATGGCTTCCACGATTGTTTGCTCGATTTCTGCCCCAGAAAAATCAGGAGTTTCGTAGGCAAGGCGATCGAGATCGTAACTTTTGAGATTATGCGATCGCAGGCGAGATAAATGGACGGTGAAAATTGCTTTGCGTTCTTCCTGAATCGGTAAACCAACAAAAAAGATTTCGTCAAATCTGCCTTTACGCAACATTTCCGGTGGTAAAGCATGAATATCGTTGGCAGTTGCAACGACAAACACGGGAGAAGTTTTTTCTGCCAACCAGGTGATAAATGTTCCAAAGACGCGGCTAGTCGTGCCAGCATCGCCTTTTGCTCCCAACCCGGCAAAAGCTTTATCAATCTCATCTACCCAGAGAATACAGGGGGCTAAGGCTTCCGCGACTTGAATCATTTGTCGAGTGCGAGATTCTGATTCACCTACCAAACCACCGAACAATCGTCCCACGTCCAAGCGTAACAAAGGTAAGTGCCAGTGATGGGCGATCGCCTTGGCTGTGAGCGATTTACCCGTTCCCTGAATCCCAACTAACATCAGTCCGCGTGGATAGGGTAAACCGTATGCCCTAGCGCGTTCGCTAAATGCCCCACCCCGACGTAACAGCCAATCTTTGAGATTGTCTAAACCGCCAATATCCGAAATTTTTTCAGTAGCAGGGTAAAAGTCAAGAATTTGAGTTTGGCGAATGGTCTGGCGCTTTTCTTCCAAAACCAATTCGACATCTTCCGGTTGAATCTCTCCGTGAGAGGCGATCGCCCTTGCTAGTACCCGCCGAATCCGTTCGATGGATAATCCTTGGCACGAACGCACGAGTTCATCTACCGTTTTAGCTTCTAAAGATTGCCCTGTGGCTGCCAAAAGGCGTTCTACCTCCAACTTAATCTCAGCGGCAGCGGGTAGGGGAAATTCTAAAATGGTTAAAACTTCACCCAATTCTTCCGTAGTGACGATTCGTGGCGACAGCAAGACGATATTTTTCGGCTGCGATTTGAGTACCCGCGCTAAGTTGCGGAGTTTGCGCGACACGGAAACATCTTCTAAAAAGCGATGAAAATCACGCAAAATAAAAACTGCCGGAGCCGAAGCAGGCAGTTTCTCGACAAATTCTAGAGATTGTAGAGGATTACGACGACCGAATCCAGCATCATTAGGATTACCTTGGTAGCCATCGACAAAATCCCAAGTATAGACAGCGCGATTTCCTTGGATGCGGGCTTCTTCCCGAATCGCTACTTCGGCTCGTTCTTCCTCATAGGTAGGAATATAGACGATCGGGTAGCGGGCGCGTAGCAACAGTGCAAACTCTTCGCGGAAGCTCATATCAGGTGTCCCTAATTAGACAAGTGATTTTTCAAGGATTCTAAAGATGCCCAGCGGCGATCGCTCGATGGTTCTGAAGGTTCTTCTGGCTGCGGCGATAGTTGAATGCCCTGACACAGACTGTCACACAACTGACGCTGAGGCATGGCTAGACATAATTGCTGGTACAACCACTCCCCAGGCTCGAAATGACCTGTAGGCTGTAAAGTTTCGACCAGATCTTCAAATGCGACTTCTAACTCGATCGCAGTTTCTTCTTTACCTGCTTCTGGATCTAGCCAAATAATTTCTGAAGCTTCTACTTTCAGGCGATGGTTGTATTGTTGCAAACAGCGATGGCAAGTCAAGGTAACGATGGTTTCTACCTGAGCTGAAACCTCTAGGTAATTGCCACCGTGTTGCACGCGCACCTGACCGCGCACCGGAGTTAGGGTGTCTAGATCGGGTAAGAACTCATCAACCTCGATGACCCTAGTTTTTTGCGGTGCTGTTGTCAGATGAGGAATGTAAATTGCCTCCATAGGGCTTGCCAAGTTATAAATTAAATAATCTCAAATCCTTAATTCCGAATTCCGAATTCCGAATTCATTTTCAGTCTAGTTACTACCGATCGTGCGAATCACCAACTGACGATGTGGTTCTTTGCCACGACTGAAACTTTCTAAATCGGGAAATTCCTTCAAAAAAGTATGAATTTGCCTCCTTTCAGCGGACGAAAGAGATTTGATCTCCACCTCTTGTCCTGTGGTACGGACTTGTTCTATGGCTGAGGTGGCGATCGCTTGAATTTCCGCTTGTCGCCGCAAGCGATAGCCATCCAGCTCAATTATATAAGCGGCTTGCCGTTCCTGAGGTTGGTTTAAATTCAGGGTAGCATTAGCAAGATACTGAATGGCATCTAGAACCGAACCTTCCGCACCAATCAAAGCTTGGACTTGCTCTGGTGGTAAATCAGTCTGCTCGATTGTCAGCCAATAACTATCGTGTTCTTCTGGGTCGCTGTTTGCTGTTTTTGGGGTTTGCAATTTAGCTGTAACTTGAGTAGAGACTCCTGACAGTTGCAGGAGTTGCTCTAGCCATTGCTGACCCCGCTGCCCGATCTGCTCGTCACTCATGATTTAGCCTGAAGGTTTTTCTTTTTTCTTCCGCCCTGGTTCAAAAGGAAGCGACTGACGACCTGCATCGTCTCCTGCTTTAGCATCTGCTGCTTCGACAAGCTTTTGTAAGTTTTCTGGTAGGGGTTCGCGGGAAACAATGTATGTCTGGAGTGTTTGGAATATATTTGCAATCAGCATGTACATCAACACGCCAGCAGGTAGCGGAAAGAACAAAAACATCCCTGAGAAAATAATTGGGGTGATCTTGTTGACTGTATCTTGTTGGGGATTGTTAGAGGTAGAACCCTGACCGGATAGAACTTGGTTGAGATAGAGACTTAGACCAAAACCAATCACCATTGCCACAATATCCCAATGGATCGTTCCGTCTTCATCAAAAGCGCCGACTCTACCGAGGGCATCAATAAATAAAAAGCCCTTGTTAGCTGCAAGTCCAGGGATTGTTGCTTGAATTGTCACATCACCTGGTTGAAGGGCTTCAATATTACCGTTTTCATCAATTTTTACCCTTTCTTCCCCTTTGGTGACTTTCCACTTGGGGGCGAGATTGGTATCTGGATACTCTGCTACTAGAGCTGAGAAAGGCTTACCCTCTGGAGTTTGAAAATCAATTTTAGTTTTGTCCCCGACCAACAATTTATTACCACTGGGCAAGATCGCTGCAACGCGAGCGTGAACGCCATCAGTAATGTAAATGTTTTGCGGCGGAGTGGTAAAAGCCTGCGGCTGAATGCGTTCGATCTGTTCTTGGGGAAAGACTTGCAGGTTGACGTTGTAGTTGATATCCGAAAACGGCGATCCCCGCAGCGTCGCGAATAGGGCGAACAGTACGGGCATTTGCAGCAAGACTGGCAAACATCCTGCCAATGGATTGCCAAATTCTTTGTAAACAGCGCCCATTTCCTCCTGCATTTTGGCAGGATTGTCTTTATAACGCTCTTGAATCTCTTTGACGCGCTTTTGCATCAAAGGTTGAGTAACTCGCGTGCGGCGCATCGTCCGAATCGATCCGGCACTCAGCGGATAGAGCGCAAAGCGAATCACCAGTGTCAAGGCTACGATCGCCAACCCGTAGCTCGCCACGATCCCGTAGAAAAAATCTAGGATCGGCAACATGACGTTGTTGGAAAGAAACCCTATACCAAAATCCATTATCTTGAAGTCAACCTGAAATAATTTGTCATTCGTCTGAATCTAATCTATCCGATTTTAGTCATCGGTCATTTGTCATCAGTCATTTGCCAACCAATGACAAGCGATCGATAACTAACAACAGAGAACTACTAATTGCTTACATAATATTCTCAAGTTGTAGCTTTGGTTTTGACTTGAGGATTTTTTTCGGCTGCCTTTTCGCTGATATAATCGTATAGTTCGCGGAATTTGGGAACCGATCTCATTTCCAAACGGCTACCGTTTCTTAGAGTGAGTACCATATCGCCCCATAAACCGAAGCCGCGCGGTACTTTTACAATTTTGACAATCTCAGCATAAATGATATCGGTGCGATCGCGCCCCATCCAGCCGCCTGTAACAGAGATACGGCGATTTGTGATGCGGTAGCGCAACCACAACGCCCGTACAATTGCACCAACTGTCAAGGGGATACCAATCAGCGTCAGCCCGATGAGCAAATTAATAATTAGATCCCCAACGTGAGGACCACCTTCGTAGTAAACTTCTTCACGAATTCCCATTAAGCACCTCGGCTGCTACCAATAACTGCTCTAATTCTTGCAGAAATTGTTTGGTTACGCACTCCTGTCGTGCTGCTGATGGTTGAACGATAACTACCAGTAACCATCCGGGTGAAATTCGCGGCAATAGACAGCGAAAGGCGACCCGCAGTTGTCGCTTAATCCGATTGCGAACGACTGCTTTTTTACTCACTTTTGTGCTGATGGAAATACCGATCCGTGTAGGCGCACCTACTTTATGCGTAGCTGTGGCTAGCTTGCCGTCTGCTACTGAGGTTGTGGCATTTTGCATTCGCAAAGCCCTCAAAGTCATGCGATCGCTATTGCGCCGTATTCCAGCTCGAAATACGGCGCGAAAGTCTTCTCTACTTGAGAGCCGATTTACTTTTGACAAACCCAAATGACCAGTTATCAGTGAAGAAAGGGAGTAGGGAGCAGGGAGTAGGGAAGAGTTGTCAGCAGATAGTTAATTGTCTCTTACAAAAGCGCCAATTACCAATTACCACTCACTACTCACTGATTTATTCAATTCTGTTAGGGACTTTAGACGGTGAGGCGGTGACGACCTTTTCTTCTGCGCGCTCTAATCACGTTTTGTCCGTCGGGGGTGCGCATCCGAGCGCGAAACCCAGATGTTCTCTTTCTTTTGCGGTTAGTACCTTCCAGCGTGCGTTTCATAAATCTGCTCTCTCAGTTATTCGGAATTTTTAGCTAAAAAAGTCACGATCTGCAATTTTAGCATGAAAGCTTCGTAACCAGATAGTCGTTGTAGAGACGTTACGTGTAACGTCTCTACAACGACTATCTGGTCGCTTCCTAATCAACTGATAGTAACGATCCACGTTCCCAGATAGCGCAGTAGCGGTACGTCCCCAGGTGTTTGAATCTGACAGTTAAAGTAGAAAGTACCACCAGAGCTAGGATTTTTCACGTTCGAGAAGACCAATTCCACTCTGCTACCAGCGGGAACGGGTTCTTTAGGATAAATATCAACTTTATGATTTTCCTTATCCCAAACAACTTCTTGCAACGGCACTTTATCACCCTTAATCCGCACCTCAATCCGATCGGTGTCAAATTTACCTTTAAAATAGTCTGGGTAGGAAATAGAAAACTGCGATACTGCCAAGTTCAGCTTTTTCTGTGGAATTCTCAACCGATAGCGATCCCAGCCGCTAGTTTGTCCGCCAAAGTCTAATTTGTAGGGGAGTTGATTCTCGCGCTTTACGCCACTCCAGAGAGTAAATCCTGATGTACCCTGAGCGGATGATACAAGGGGCAACCCAGTTAGTAATAAGCCAGAAACGGCGATCGAGGCAAGTAGGCGACGCATAAAAGCTCCTTCGGACAACAATTGTAATGAGCCGCACTCCTCACAACAAGAATAGTGCGTTACTAAGTCTAATTTACTAGAACTCGCTCGATCTCTACAGACGCTGTGTGTTAGTTATTAGTTGCAGTTGTCAGGGATCGCACGAGCAGGGAGCAGGGAGTAGGTAGAACAGAGCTGAGGGAGCTGTAGGGCGTAGACGCGAAGCGGCTTCTCGAAGAATAGCCCTTCTCGTAGCCCGAAGGGCTTGCCGAAGGCTAGAATGGGAGCTGAGGAAACAGAGGAGTAGAGGAGTAGAGGAGAAATTACTAGTCACTAGTCACTGATAACTGCTCGCTCAATTACGAATTACAAATTACAAATTACGAAATATAAACTTTTTGTTATAAAAATTGAGTTGTTGAGTCACACAATTGATAGTTGTCTACGCTACAGTCATCAAGATACCTTTTGAGCAAGTTTTATTTAATAGCTTTATCTTAGTTCTGGGCAAATCCCGAACAAAATATAGACTAAATCAGTTGTTATTACAATTACAGTTTTGGCAAACAATCGCAAATGCTGAAGAAAAAAGATGACAGCAGGCTTGTCAGCACGAGTAGTCATTCACCTCCGGCTGGCAATTCATAAAAGAAGTTAAAGAGACAGATCTAAGCTTTGAAGCGCAACATAAGATCGAAAAAATGTGAGGATCGATCGCAAGATCTGCAATTTTTGCATTGTTTATGATGCCAAAAATAGATTGCAATTGGTAAAAGAGGAGTAGGGAGATTAAGTATTACTCGATCGCGAGAAAACTGCCCATAAAGCAAAGATTTGCGATCGCATGAGAGGAAGAATTTAGCTGTTGTGTTAACGGAGAAGTCATGAAAATAGCGGTGGCAAAAGAAATCGAAGTTGGAGAGCGTCGGGTCGCTCTAGTACCAGATGTCGTTGCCCGATTGGTAAAACAAGGTGTAGAGGTGTGGGTAGAAGCGGGAGCTGGCGAACGCGCTTTCTTCTCGGATGCAGCCTACAAAGCCGCAGGAGCCAAAATCGTTAGCGATCCGGGATATCTGTGGTGGGAAGCAGACGTGCTGCTGAAAGTAGGAGTCCCTCAAGAACGCGAAGATGGACGCTCGGAAGTGGAAATGTTGCGGGAAGGAGCTGTCCTCATTAGTTTCCTCAATCCCTTGGGAGAACCTGCGATCGCCAAGCGGCTAGCAGAACGGCGAATTTCAGCCTTTAGCATGGAGATGATCCCCCGCACGACAAGAGCGCAGAGCATGGATGCTTTGTCTTCTCAAGCCTCAATCGCGGGTTACAAAGCAGTGCTAATTGGAGCGGCAGCTTTACCCAAGTACTTTCCCATGTTAACAACAGCGGCGGGGACAATCGCCCCAGCCAAAGTATTCATAATTGGTGCGGGAGTAGCAGGATTACAGGCGATCGCCACTGCAAGACGACTGGGAGCAGTTGTAGAAGCTTTTGATATTCGTCCGGCGGTGAAAGAAGAAGTCCAAAGCTTGGGAGCCAAGTTTGTTGAAGTGCAGTTAGAAGAAGAAACTGTAGCTGCTGGCGGCTATGCAAAGGAAGTTTCGGAAATAGCAAAACAGCGCACTCAGGAAGCGATCGCGGAACACGTCAAGCTATCAGATGTAGTTATTACCACCGCACAAGTCCCTGGTAGAAAAGCACCGATCCTCGTGACAGAAGAAATGGTAGCGCAGATGAAGCCAGGTTCGGTAGTTGTCGATTTAGCCGCAGAACAAGGTGGTAACTGTGCTTGCACGGAGCCAGGAAAAGACGTACAGCGCAATGGTGTCACCATCATTGGCACGATCGATCTCCCCTCATCCGTACCCATCCACGCCAGCCAGTTGTATGCCAAAAACCTGCTGTCACTGGTGCAGTTGATGATTAACAAGGAAGATAAAAGCCTTCAGCTCAATTTTGAAGATGACATTATCGAAGCAGCCTGTATTACCCACGCTGGAGAAATTCGCAATTCACGGGTAAAGGAAGCCTTGGCAACACTAGTGGGAATTGGTAATGGATAAGTCGTAAGTCCTAAGTCGTAAGTGAAAACTAGCTACTGACAAATGACCGATGACGAATGACCACAAGGAGATTTAATTCATGACAGAAACACTAATAGCAGCTTTATTCGTGTTTGTTTTGGCATCGTTTGCGGGATTTGAGGTGATTAATAAAGTCCCGCCAACGCTGCATACACCTTTAATGTCTGGTTCTAATGCAATTTCAGGAATTGCAGTTATCGGTGCTTTGCTGGTTTCTGGTCCCAAGGAATCAAATTTATCAGTAATTTTAGGCTTGATTGCCGTGATTCTAGCCATGATTAACGTTGTCGGTGGTTTTTTAGTCACCGATCGCATGTTGCAAATGTTTAAGAAAAAAGAGGTAAAAGCGTGAGCGATTTTCTGCCAACTGGGATTCAGCTGACTTATTTAGTCGCTGCCTCTTTATTTATTATTGGTTTGAAAAAACTGAGTTCGCCTGCAACAGCGCGTAACGGTAATTTGTTAGCCGCAGTCGGGATGCTACTGGCGATCGTGGCAACGCTGCTCGATCGGCAGGTGTTGAACTATCAAATGATTGTAGTAGCTTTAGCGATCGGTTCGGCAATAGGTGCGATCGGGGCTTACAAAGTCCAAATGACTGAAATGCCTCAAATGGTAGGCTTGCTCAATGGTTTGGGTGGTGCTGCTTCTGCTTTAGTGGCTGTCGCCGAGTTTTGGCGACTGTTGGGAACTGCCGAACCAGTATCGCTCGATGCTAATATCTCCATGCTGCTCGATGTCTTTATTGGTGGCATCACCTTTACGGGTAGTATGCTGGCTTTTGCCAAACTGCAAGGACTGATCGGCGGTTCGCCAATTACGTTTCCGTTGCAGCAACCAATCAACGCGCTGCTGCTCGTTAGCTACATTGCGGGTAGCGGCTTTTTGTTGGTCGATCCCACCAATCTCCCTATATTTTTGGGATTAGTCGCTGTTTCCCTGGTTCTAGGGGTGATGTTTGTCATCCCCATCGGTGGAGGCGATATGCCTGTCGTGATTTCGCTGTTGAACTCCTTTTCTGGTTTAGCGGCGGGTGCGGCTGGTTTCGTGGTGATGAACAACGTGCTGATCATCTCTGGTGCATTGGTAGGCGCTTCGGGATTGATCCTGACGGAGATCATGTGTAAAGCGATGAACCGCTCCCTGATTAGCGTCTTATTTGGTGCTTTTGGTGGCGGTGGCTCGGCTAGTGGTGTTGGTGGTGCTGCCGCAGGCGATCAAGCTACCCGTTCTGTAGATGCTGAAGAAGCCGCAATGATGTTGGGTTATGCTCGTTCTGTAGTGATCGTTCCTGGTTATGGGATGGCAGTAGCTCAAGCACAGCACACCGTTCGGGAGCTTGCGGATCAGTTAGACAGATTGGGTGTAGAAGTTAAATATGCCATTCATCCTGTAGCGGGACGGATGCCGGGACACATGAACGTGTTGTTAGCAGAAGCAAACGTGCCGTACACTCAGTTGTACGACATGGATGATATCAACCCCCAGTTCGATCAAACTGATGTGGCTTTGGTAATTGGTGCAAACGATGTTGTCAATCCTGCCGCACGGCACGATACCGCGAGTCCGATTTATGGAATGCCGATTTTAGAAGTCGATCGGGCAAAGCATACAATCGTGATTAAGCGAGGCATGAGTACGGGTTTTGCAGGGGTAGATAACGAGTTGTTCTACAAAGACAAAACCATGATGTTCTTTGGTAGTGCTAAAGATGCCGTAGCGAAGTTAGTATCGGAAGTGAAGCATCTGTAGGAATTTGAAATTTTGGTTCTTGCGCAGCTGAAGGCAAATTTCATCATAATTGGTTTCATGTAGGGGCGCACAGGTGTGCGCCCCTACTACATATTGCGCCCCTACATGTTGTATTTAGATAAATTCATGGGGAATGGAGCGAATTTTCGTCAGCGAGTTTTAGTTTGTCAAAACCGTACTTGTCGCAAGCAAGGTGCGCGTAAGGTGCTAGCAGCATTTCAAGCGCAGTTAGTTCCTGGCGTGGAAATTAAGAGTAGTAGTTGTTTGGGACAATGCGGTATGGGACCGATGGTATTAGTTTTGCCAGAAGAGGTTTGGTATTGCGGGGTACGTGCTGATGAAGTTTTGGCGATCGCCCAACGCCACCTTAGAGAGGGGAAACCCGTCACTACTATGCTGTACAAGAAGTTTCATCATTAGCAGTTAATACCATCAGAAGTTAATATCATGCATCAACTCCCCGATCGCAAACCCGTCAGTGTTTGGAATTATAAGCCTTGGTGGTGCCAGCCTTGGTCGATTTTCCTTACAGGTGTAACGCTCATTAGCGGTAGTTGGTTTTTACTCAAAACTTGGTGGCTGACGATTCTCGTTGCCATACCCGTACTCACCTGGATGACTTTTTTTCTCTTCATTTACCCTCGATTAGTCATACAAAATGGTATTTTGGACGCATTGCCACCCAACGATGAATAAACTGCGATCGCAGTGGCAAGCGATCGAACAAGAACACTCGCACTGCACCAAGTTAGCATGGGAGCAATCTTGCCATCCCTGGCAAACTGTATATGAAACAAACGCATCTGGATTGGTTAATCGAGCTGATCGAGCGGGAATTACTGCCTGGATTACAGATTGACAGCATCGAACCCCACAACCCTGTAGTCGTCAGCAAAGTTCCTTCCCCTTGGCAATTACTAGGAACAGGGAATTATGCCGCAGTATTCTATCACCCCAGCCAGCCAGATCGAGTCGTGAAAGTCTATGCGCCCCATCGTCCAGGTTGGACGGAGGAACTAGAAGTTTACCACCGTTTGGGTTCCCATCCTGCTTTCTCGGAATGTTTATATGCTGAGGAAGGCTGGTTAATTCTGAAGCGGTTGTATGGCATGACTCTTTACGACTGTATGCACCAAGGAATAGCAATTCCAAAGCAAGTCATTAAAGACATCGACGCAGCTTTAGATTACGCCCGCAAGCGCGAACTGCATCCTCACGATGTCCACGGTCGGAATATTATGATGTGGGAAGGCAGGGGATTTGTAGTCGATGTTTCTGACTTCTTGCACGAAGAGGCTTGCTCGGCATGGCAGGATTTGAAGAAAGCTTACTACTGGTTATATCTGCCGATTCTTTGCCCGCTACGGCTGCGAATGCCTTATTTTATTTTAAATATTGTCCGCAAGTCCTACCGTTTGTATCGTCGCTTTGTTTCTAATCGGTAATTGGTAATTGGTAATTGTAAGTACTCTCAATCACGGCTCTGAACTATGTCAAATCCCCTCCAACGCTTAAAATTTTTACCGTGGCGATCGCTATTCCTACTTTCTATCCTTGTAACGCTGATTGTTGTCGTTATAGATTTCTTCTTTATTGTCGGCTCTGACTTATCGCCAGCATTAGCACGGATCGTCGGCTTAATGTATGGTGGCAGTTTAGGTGTAATAGTACAATTTGCTGGCGTTGTCGGTGTTGGAGCATTAGCAGTTTACCTACTAGAAAAATTTTTCGCCAACATAACTGTTAACACTGGTGTGCTGTGGGCTTTGGTGTTGTGTTTGACTCTCTGCTTGTTAGTCAGGTCATTTCTACCTATTCCCGAAAGATTAGTCAGTATATACAACAACGAAATGCAGTTGATCGCTATTGTCATTGGGGTATTTTGGAAAGGTCGTCCTTATTGGCGATAGGACTTGAGGATTTGAGATTGTAGATTATGTAGAGACGTTACATGTAACGTCTCTACATGTAATATCCCTATATTGGGAGGGAAAGTAGTGAAGGTAGGATTTCTCGGGACTGGGTTGATGGGATTGCCGATGGCACAAAGGTTGATAGCTGCCAACATAGAGCTAGTTGCCTACAATCGTACCCC
The DNA here is from genome assembly GCF_014696895.1 of Chroococcidiopsis sp. [FACHB-1243]. Classification (NCBI taxonomy): domain Bacteria; kingdom Bacillati; phylum Cyanobacteriota; class Cyanophyceae; order Chroococcidiopsidales; family Chroococcidiopsidaceae; genus Chroococcidiopsis; species Chroococcidiopsis sp. [FACHB-1243]. The sequence continues at coordinate 68,800 of NZ_JACJQX010000016.1, forward strand.
AGAAAAATTAGCTCCGCTCAAATCGGCTGGCGTGGCGATCGCAACTCGTCCAGATGAGGTGTTAGCTGCCTGCGAGTGTATTATTTTGATGTTGACGGATGCTAATGCTATTCGAGATGTCCTGCTATCTCCAACAGTGCAGCAACACTTAAAGGGACGCACCATCATTCAAATGGGAACTATTACCCCCACCGATAGCAAAGAGATTCAGCAACAAGTTACTGCGGCTGGGGGAGATTATCTCGAAGCACCCGTGTTAGGGAGTATTCCCGAAGCACAAACAGGAAAATTAATCGTGATGGTAGGGAGTTCGCCAGCACAGTTTCAGAGATGCTTAAGTTTGCTGCAAAACTTTGGCTCCGAACCATTGCACATCGGTGAGGTTGGGAGTGCAGCGGCTGTGAAACTAGCACTCAATCAACTCATAGCCTCTCTCACCAGTGCTTTCGCCTTGAGTTTAAGTTTAATCGAGCGTCAGGGAATTGATGTGGAGATTTTCATGCAAATTCTTCGTCAAAGCGCTCTTTACGCACCCACATTTGATAAAAAATTACAGCGAATGCTCGATCGCAATTACGACAATCCCAATTTTCCTACCAAGCATTTACTCAAAGATACCAATTTATTTATTTCTGAAGCGCGATCTCAAGGACTTAACGTAAACCATCTAGAAGGAGTCCGGCAAATACTAGAAATTGCGATCGATCGAGGTTTAGCCGATACAGATTATTCTGCCTTATATGAGGCGATCGCGCCTTCAGATAATTTGTAATTAATTCAGATAATCCATAATTAATAATCGATCATTCTATCAACGTGCTGCTAGTCTGCCAAACCTTCGAGTTCTGCCTGCTTTTCTGTTTGGATGTTTGTGAACCTTGGAATTTTTCTAAGTAAACTCATAAGACAAAGCATCATCTGATTTTTCTACCATATCTGCTATTGCTCTCTCCGAAGCTCGATACATTTGAATGCCGTTTTTGACAACTTCAGAAATTGTTGCACGTTGTGATAATAGCTTTTTGGGAATAGGAAGTGTTAAAAGAGCTGATTCAATGAATCTTGGGTGATGTCCACCTTCTTGCGATACTTTAAGCACCTCCTGAATCTTTCTAGAGAGAAGGAATGGTACTAAAAATGCTATAGAGAGGTCATCGATTGGACGTAAAACAAAAAATTCGGTAGAGCATAAAATTCGAGCATTTTGAACGTTAGGTATCTCTTCATCAATAAATGCTACTTGACGTAGGTAGGGTCTAAGTCGAGAAATAATAACGTCTCCAGATATTACTTCCTTCTTAGCACTCCCAATTTCTGTAGTCACTACTGGTTGCTTTCTAGCAATTACAATACCTTCTCGAACATCGGATGTATCAAGTACAAAGCATTGTCCAACGTCAGTAGAAGACTGAACCATTTTCCTAGCGGAAATAACGATTTCACCAAGCTCGATTACCTCATCTCCCTTGGTATCAAGTTTTCTTCTCGGATCGTATCTTTCTGGAGCAAGAATTACTGGTGAAGCAAGACGCGCTCTTGACTTAATTGAAATTACAGCCATTTCTCTTCCCCAAACTTAATATTTTCTTGTATTAAGAATCTTGCAAAATTTTCAGCTATCTCTGAAAAATCATGATTTACTGCATCCCAAACACTATCCATATCCGAAGAAGTTTCACGTAAAATAAATTGTCCTTTGGAGTTTTTTCCATCCTTTTCACTAATTGCAAAGAATATATTATAATCTACTGTAATCTTTGTTGAAAGACGATTTTTTTGAAGAAATAAGATACTAGCTTTCTGATGGGTATGAGGAAGAAAAGTATGCCTTCCTAATCCTATAACAGCAAGAACTCTTGCTTTTTTTAAAATCCATTCTCGTAAAAATTCAAACGAATTACCTGCGAATTTATTATGCGGCAAGACTATAGCCAAACGTCCACCAGGTTTCAAAAGTTCAAGACAACGTTCAATAAATAATATATCTCTTTCAACTCGATGCTTTTTGTTTGCAACAGTATAACAATTCAAAAAATGCTTTTCTCGAATTTCACCAGCGAAAGGAGGATTTGTAAGAATAACATCAAAACCTTTGTGACGTTTCATTCGACAGCGACATACATCTTCTATAGTCAGATTTGGCTCGTCTGTATGATTAAATAATCCAACCATATCAGATTTTAATAAACTATTAAGTCGAATAATGTTACTACTTCCATCTCCTGCAAGTAGCATTAAAGCCTTAGCAACTCGTGTAGCTCTAGCATCAATATCAAACCCCCATAATTTTTCACTACAAAACCGCTGGAGTTCTTCTACACTATCCAGTCCCTCATTTTTTCTCACAAAACTTAGTGTATGAAGAAGGAATCCGCCTGAACCACAAGCTGGATCGAGAACCGTTTCATATGAAGCTGGTTGCAAAATTCGTACACATAGTTCAACTACGTGTCTTGGGGTAAAGTATTGCCCTTTCGATCCTTTGGCAGACTTGGAAACTATAAATTCAAAAAAACTATCAATAACATCAAAACTATCATTTGAAATGGTGTGCTTTGAAATAGCATCTACACATATGGAAAGATGTTCAGGCGTGAGTTTAGACTTAACTTCATCAAGAACTCCAGACCATTCCTTCTCAGCTTGCTGCATGAGTTTAGTAATGGCTTCAAATGTAGCTTCATCAGTGCTGTAACGATGAAATTTTGATTGCTGGCTTCGTTCGTCCCATAGTTTTGCTATAAGCAACTTAAAAACCTCTTCAAATTCGTCTTCTCCAGAATTTGCAAGAACAAGTTCCTCTATACGGAGGAATAATGATTGAAGATTTCCTTTTTGATTGTGATGTCTTTTAGCCATAACCTTTCTTAAAGTCATCCTGAGTATGGCTTGAAATGATATCTCCGTCAAGATGTCGGACATGAGTCTGTAAATATGCGGTTTTGGTGTATTTGTCACATGAATAGACGATTCAGGTTAGAAGCAGATGACATCCCCTACTTTCCGCGTATACCCTGAATTCGCATATTTCTGGTTTCATGTCAAGCGCTCGCGATCCTCTTTATATTGAATTCATTGCTTGCCTTCGAAATGCACGTAAGAGGCAAAATCTCTCCCAGCAGCAACTTGGAGAAAAGCTAGGTAAGGATCAAACCTTCATCTCAAAGGTGGAAACATGTGAAAGAAGAATTGACGTGATTGAAGCAGCTAGGTGGTGCGCCGCCTTAGATCTTCGCTTAGAGGATGTCCTCCCTTCCGAAATAAGTAAGAAAAATCAGAAGGAAGAGGAATAGTTGTGAGTAATCGTATATCGAGTGAGGATTTGGCTAAATTGAAAGAGCAACTTAAGCCTTTGATAGGACAACGATTTCGGAGTTTGAGTTTGCCAGTAGTGGCAATTGCTGCATTTGAACCATCTCAAATAGGCACAATCGTAGGTGCTTTAATGGATGCACTGATTCCTCACCTTGATATAAAAGGTCTTGGACTTGAAAAGCATGAAGGTATCTTGGGAGACAGAGAGGGTTATCCCGATTACAAGCATGAGTCTGGCAAGAGACTAGAACTAAAGCTGCTTTATGTAGACAATCCCGATCTTAAAATGAAAAAACCACCTACACCACGTGAACCATCAGCTCGCCTTACCCAAAAAGTCACTGTAAAAAATGTTGACCCTGCCTTAGATGCAATGCTTCTAATAGCTTATCGAATAGAGGTAGACGATCTAAATCCAGATGCAACAGTTCCTCGTATCATTGACCTGGAATTATTCTCCATGATTGAGCTTGTTGAAGCACGCGATCGGCGCATGACTGATGGTGGTGGCAGGTGGTTTGGAAACTATGAAACACCAACCATTTTAAGTAAAATTGGACAGGAGAAAGTGAATAAAGGTTTGCCTCTAGATATGAGTGCATACGGTCGAAAAGAATCGGAAGGTAAGGATTTTAACGAAGATACAAACTTTGGCAAGTTGAAAAGGATACCATACCCTAAGCTTCAGAAATTTCTAGCTAAGTATAGATTACCTACAGAAACGGAACAACTCTCTTTAGACACCGCAATTGATGAGCTGATTGAGATAGATGAGAATGACCTTCAAGATGAAGAGCGAAATTAATATATTATTGCTCTACTCCCATTTGAGGGAGTAGGTTAACAACTCAAATGCTGCTGGCGGTTGAAAGCCGTTGGTGTTGATGCTCACCACTTAATGGTTTTAGAGAAGTTACATTTTTTGTCTAACTGATTATTCAATTTGATTCAATTGCAAATTGCGAATTGAAGCTGACACATCCATGTCATATTTGTTCGTCATACTAGACCCTAATGCGATCGCAAAATTATCCGCTAGTACCTTACGCTTGTCGGAGGCTAGAGAAATGCTGAAAACGAAAATGATGCGGATGATAATCACGGCTTGTTGTGTAGCAATCTTCATGGCTACTTGGACAAGCACGGCAATGGCACATCACGGATGGAGCGAATACGATAACAGCAAAACACTCAACCTGTCAGGAAAAATTCAAGCAATAGGCTACGATAACCCACATGTTGTCTTACAACTGCGAACCAAAGAGCAGTTATGGGAAGCCGTCCTTGCTCCACCCTCGCGACTGCAAAACCGAGGATTACCACCGAAACAATTGCAAGTTGGGGAAACGGTTAATGTCGTAGGCTATCCTCACCGTAGCGAAAAAAATGAGATGCGAGCAGAGCAAATTACAGTAGGTGACAAAACCATACCACTGCGCTAAACGGTATGCTTGAGCATCAAAGCTGGTTGACTTGGCTGCAAGAGAGTGCCTTGTCTGCGGCAATGCGACAGTGGGCGTGGCTCTATCCAGCAGTCGAAATCGGGCATATTATCAGTTTTGCCATTCTAGTGGGAGCGATCGCCATGTTCGACCTGCGGTTGCTAGGCTTTTCCCGCCATTTGCTAGTGACTGACATGGCAGGGCATCTTTTACCCTGGACTTACATCGGTTTTGGCTCCGCCCTCTTGACAGGTTTCCTCTTATTTGCATCTGACGCGGAAGCGATCGCGGCTAATCCTGCTTTTCGCGTGAAACTAGGAGCGATCGCCCTTGCTGGTGTTAATGCAGCTATGTTTCACCTATACTACTCCAGGTCAATTCAGCGGTGGAATCGAGGTATTCGATCGCCAGTCGGAGTGAGAGCGATTGCGATCTTCTCCCTCTTGCTCTGGGCTGTGGCGATCGTTTGCGGTCGTCTGATTGCTTATATTTAGTGGCGCGTGGTACGTGAAGCAAGGGTATAGGGTGTGGGGTGTGGAGTTTGTAGTATTCTCTCCCTCAGCAACCTTGCGCTCCCTCAGCTCTCTTTTCCCTGCTCTCTGCTCCCTGCTCCCTGCTCCCTGTTATTAGGCAACCAAACAGTAAAAATAGAACCCTTACCTAAAGTCGATTCAACTTCAATCCGACCTTGGTGGAGTTCGACGAGTTGTTTGGTTAAGGCTAAACCCAGTCCCGTCCCATCGTGATGACGCTGGTAAGGAGAATCGAGTTGTTGGAATTTTTCAAAAATCAGAGGTAAATGTTCTTCAGCAATGCCAATTCCCGTATCTTCTACTTGAATTACGGCAAAGTCGTTTTCGCTCCAAATCCTTAAAATTGCCTCTCCTCCTTCGGGAGTAAATTTAATTGCGTTACTGAGTAGATTCCATAAGATTTGACTAACTCGTTGGGGATCGGCAAACAGCCGATAGTCGGGAGAGATTTTGAGATCGAGCATGATATTAACTGCTTGGCGCGTTGCTCGATCGCTGAGCGATCGCAAGCTAGCTTCCGCTAGTTGAGCTAGAGCAAATTCGCTTAAATTTAAAACTGCCTTACCTGACTCGAACTGCGTCAGTTCTAAAATGTCGTTGATGAGTGCTAGAAGATGTTCGCCACTATCGTGAATTGTTTGCAGGAACTGACGTTGGCGCTGACTCATTTCTCCTAAGGGCCAACGTAGTAAGGTAGATGACATCCCGATGACACTAGTGAGGGGAGTGCGTAATTCATGGCTCATCGTAGCCAGAAATTCACTTTTAGCGCGGCTAGCTGCTTGAGCTGCAAGTAGAGCATCATGCAATGCTTGTGTCCGCTCGATCACTCTTTGTTCTAGGGTTTGTTTTTCCAGCTTCAACGATCGCATTAACTCTTCTTGATAGATTGCAATCGCCAGTTGTTCCGCTATTCGCCGCAGTAAATTTTTCTCATTTTCCTGCCAAGAGCGCGGTTCGTAGCATTGGTGTGCGATGAGTAAACCCCAAAGTTGTTGCTGAAATACAATTGGAGCGATTAGCTTGGCTCGTACCTGAATTTTCTGCAAAAAGGCAAGCAAGCAAGACGATAAAACATAAGCTTTGTCAACATCTGCGATCGCCAGCGTAAAACCTTGGCGATATTTCTCCCAACACCCAGAAGCGGGAACGAAGCAATTTTCTTCTCGATAATTGAGTACGGAAGCGATTGACGCGCTAGCACGGGCTTCGTAGATGACACAGCCGTGAGTGGAGAATTCGGAATTCGGAATAACGCTTCGCTTCGCCTTCGGCTGACGGAATTCGGAATTGAAGATTCCCTGCTCCCTGATAACTGGTAACTGCTCCCCGATCGCTGATTCTTGTTGCTCGAATTGATAAACTACTAGGCGATCGACTTGCAAAAACTCTCGTACTCGTTCTACTACATTTGAGATGATGATCGGTAATTCCAAGCTTTGACGGATCTGAGTCGTCACTTGGTTGAGCAAACGCTCGTGGGCAATTTGTTGGTGCAAAGCCTCTTCTACAGGTTGGCAGACCGAAACAAAAGGGTAAATCGACTCTTGTGCGTCATTTTGGTGCGAGCTTGGGGCTAGCACGGATAGCAACATTAACGTAAATTTCCCTTGAAGGGTAGTGTTGTTGGGTTGAATGACTTGGCTGTATCGAGCTAGAGTAGCGCGGGCAAGAGAATTGTCTTCTAAGCAGCCGTTTAGGTATTGCAAAAATTGGGCGATCGCTGCTGGCTCAAATGTTAATTTGGCGTTGAGTAATTCGGAGTTTCGCTCTTGCAGTGTAACGTAAGCTTCTGTATCAAATTCTGAATTGACTGAGTTTAAAATTATTGACCCTTTCAGTGTAAGTTCTTCTTGCTGTCTCCTATCTCCTGTCTCCTGCGTTCTTTCTGCTACTAGCAACGCGCTAAATTGTTGTGACACGACTAATGTAAACTTATCTGTTGCTTCAGGTTGTGTGGGAGTTGAAACCAGTGCTTCTTCTGTAACTATCAAAGCCTCATTTCCCAATTCTTGAGCCATCTGTTGAAGAAGTTGCCCTAATTGCTGAAAAATTGTCAGGGGCAAAAGTTGATGGAAGCTCAAGTCCTGAGAACTAGACATTTTCGCAGATTGAGATAGATAAGATTTGGATGATAGGCTAAGAAAGTTTTCTCATGCAGCTTAACCACTAGTCTAAGCCGAACAGAGAGTTATATGCATCGTATCAGTACCACCCCTGGAGATTGGAATCCTCAAGTTGATGGTGTCGTTTTGTTTGCCCAAACTCCAGCTCCTTTGGTATTGCTTACTGCTACCGATACCGATATTCAAACTTTGGCAGCAGCAGCGACTAAATTACCGATGGGCTTTCCTACTTTTCGAGTTGCTAATTTGCTGCAATTGCAGCAACAGATTGTTATAGATACTTATGCAGAAGACGTTTTAGAAAAAGCTCAAGCTATTATACTACGGCTTTTGGGGGGACGATCGTATTGGTCTTATGGTTTAGAAGTGTTGCGGGAAACAGCACGGCGGACTGGTGCAGCATTAATAGTCATACCAGGAGACGATGCGATCGACCCCGATTTAATCGCACATTCGACTGTTCCGTTAGCAGTGGGAGATCGACTGTGGCGATACTTTCTAGAAGGTGGAGTAGAAAATGCCGTCAATGCGCTGCTATTCACTGCCGATTTCTGCCTTCATACTTCATACAATCCTCAACCTCCACAGGTGGTTCCGCGTGTGGGGCTATATGGGTGGAAGGGAGTCGGAGAGAAGAGAGCTGAGGGAGCAGAGGGGCAGAGGGGCAGAGGAGCATCAACCGTCAACAATCAACAATCAACAGTCAATTACCAATTACCAATTACCAATTACCAGTTACCAAAAATTGGCATTCTATTCTACCGCGCTCACTATTTAGCAGGTAATACGGGTGTAATTGACGATCTTTGTCAAGCATTAGTAGCTATAAATCTATTACCAGTACCAGTTTTCGTTTCTTCGCTGCGCGATCCACAAGTGCAAGCAGATGTCCTATCTTACTTCCAGCCTAAAGATGAGGCAAAAATTCAAGTCTTATTAAATACAACAAGTTTTTCTCTAGGACGTATTTCCCCGACTCCAGATTCCCGTACGGGCGGGTTTCCAAACCCACCCCTACCGACTCCCCCTAACTTGTGGCAACAACTAGATATACCAATACTGCAAGTTATTTTTAGTAGCAGTTCAATTTCAACCTGGGAGACAAGTTCTCAAGGGCTATCGCCACGGGATATCGGCATGAATGTGGCACTACCAGAAGTGGATGGGCGCATTATTAGCCGTGCTGTGTCGTTTAAAGCAGTACAGAGCTGGAATACAGCTCTAGAGACGAATGTAATCGTTTACGAGTCGGTGCGCGATCGCCTTGAATTTGTTGCTGAACTAACTCAGCGTTGGGTGCAGCTGCGTTCTCGTCCGCCAGCAGCACGCAAAATCGCTCTCATTTTGGCAAACTACCCCAATCGTGACGGACGTTTGGCAAACGGAGTCGGGTTAGATACTCCTGCTAGTTGTATAGAAATTCTCAAATCTTTACAACAAGCGGGATATCAACTAGAAAATCTACCGCAAACTGGAGACGAACTGATCCAACGCCTGACATCTGGAGTCACAAACGATCCTGATAGTCAGTGGCGATCGCTCCCACAGCAATTAAGTTGGCAAGAGTATCAAGAATATTTTGCCACCCTGCCTGAAGCAGTGCAGCAGGAGATTGTGAGTCGGTGGGAGAAGAGAGCTGAGGAAGCTGGGGGAGCTGAGGGAGTAACAACCAACTACCAACTACCAACTACCAACTACCAATTACCAATTCCAGGCATTCAACTCGGTAACGTCTTCGTGGGCATTCAACCAGCACGGGGATACGATCGCGATCCGGCGTTAAATTACCACGCGCCTGACTTAGAACCACCGCATACTTATTTGGCTTTTTACTATTGGCTGCGACAGCATTTTGGTGCTGATGCGATCGTACATGTAGGCAAGCACGGTAATTTGGAATGGCTGCCAGGTAAAAGTGTGGCGCTATCAAGTCAGTGTTATCCTGAAATTGCTTTGGGTGCTATGCCCCATTTCTACCCGTTTATCGTCAACGATCCTGGGGAAGGTTCGCAAGCAAAACGCCGCGCCCAAGCAGTGATTATCGACCATTTAACGCCTCCGATGACGCGGGCAGAACTCTACGGAGGGCTGCACCAATTAGAAAGTTTAGTTGACGAGTATTACGAAGCTCAAAGCCTAGATCCGACTCGATTACCAGCCATTAGCGATCGCATTTGGCAATTAATTGTTCAGGAAAATTTACACTTAGACTTGGGCATGGATCGAGAGTCAGGAGTCGTAAGGGCGGGTTTTGTTGAAGCTCCTTGTGAAAAACAAACAGTTCTGCAATTAAACCCGCCCGTACAGGAGTCGGAGAAAAGAGCTGGGGGAGCTGAGGGAGAAAAAACCCAATTACCAACTACCAACTACCCATTACCAATTAACCAACTCGACGGTTATTTATGCGAACTCAAAGAAGCTCAAATTCGCGATGGTTTGCATATATTTGGACAATGCCCGCAAGGAGAACAATTGCGAGATTTAATTGTGGCGATCGCTCGTCAACCTAATTCCTACCAGCCAGGGATCGCCCGCGCAATTGCTCAAGCCTGGGAACTAGATTTCGATCCCCTCACGGCAGATTTCAGCACTCAACTTTCAGAGACAAGCGCTCGAATTTTATCAGCAAAAACTCAAACACCCTGTCATACAATCGGCGATGCGATCGAAGTGTTAGAACAGTATGCGTCTGAGTTGGTGGAACAGCTAATTGGGGAAGCGGGAGTCGGGAGTCGGAAGTCGGAGAAAAGAGCTGCTCTTGAGCTGGGGAGGCTCTCGGGAGCTGAGGGAGAAAAAACCCAATTACCAATTACCCATTACCAATTACCAACTACCAATTACCCATTACCAATTACCAATACAATAAATTGGATTCGCGATCGCCTCTTACCCGCTTTAGCACAAACTCAACAGGAAATTACCAATTTATTACGCGGTTTAGATGGGCGATACGTCCCCAGTGGTGCATCGGGTGCGCCGACGAGAGGTCGTCCAGAAGTATTACCAACGGGAAAAAATTTTTACTCTGTGGATATCCGTGCCATTCCGACAGAAACAGCTTGGGACATCGGACGTAAAGCAGCTGAAGCTTTAATCGAACGCTACACGCAGGAAAACGGAGAATATCCTAAAACTCTTGGTTTGTCGATTTGGGGAACTTCTACCATGCGGACTGGGGGAGATGACATTGCCGAGGCGCTGGCTTTGTTGGGAGTGCGTCCGGTATGGGATGGAGTTTCTCGGCGGGTGGTGAATTTTGAAATTGTGCCTCTATCGGTGTTGGCGCGTCCTCGCGTGGATGTGACCTTAAGAATTTCTGGTTTTTTCCGCGATGCTTTTCCTAATTTAATCGATTTGTTTGATAGTGCCGTTGTTGCCGTGTCGCAGTTGGACGAACCAGCAGAGCAAAATCCCCTTGCTGCCAAAGTGAAACACGAAACCCAGTTTTGGTACTCGGCGGGATTGACACCCGAACAGGCAAAAGAGCGATCGCTTTACCGTGTTTTTGGTTCTAAACCAGGGGCTTATGGAGCTGGGTTACAAGGATTAATTGAAGCGCAAAATTGGACGGGCGATCGCGATTTAGCTCATGCTTATATTAATTGGAGTTGCTACGCTTATTCCCGTAACTCAGAAGGACGAGCTGCCCCAGAAGCGTTCGAGCAACGTTTGAGTGAAATGCAAATTGTCTTGCACAACCAAGACAATCGCGAACACGATCTGCTCGATTCTGACGATTACTATCAATTTCAAGGTGGTTTAACTGTTGCCGTGCGCGCCGTTCGCGGTAAAAATCCTCAGACATATTTTGGTGACAATTCTATTCCGGCAAACCCTCGCGTTCGTCATTTAAAAGAAGAAATTGCTAAAGTATATCGTTCCCGCGTCGTTAATCCGAAATGGATTGCTGGGGTGATGCGTCACGGTTATAAAGGGGCTTTTGAAATGGCAGCAACAGTAGATTATTTATTTGCCTACGATGCTACGGCGAATTGCGTGGAAGATTATATGTATCAAGGCATTGCCGAAGCTTATTTATTCGATCCAGCCGTCCAAGACTTCGTGCAGCAAAAAAATCCTTGGGCATTGCGAGATATGGCAGAAAGGTTAATTGAAGCCAAGCAGCGAGGCTTGTGGCAAGTGACACCAGAGATTATAGATAAGTTGCGAGCGATCGCCCATCAAGCAGAAGGAGCGATCGAGGAGAAGTAACGAGACTTGAGATCTTGGGGCGACTGCAAGTCGCAACTACACAGACAAAACCTGCCTGCGCAGGTTCAACTGCAAGTCTACGCAGGTGGACTTCGATTGTGTCGCCGCAAATTCTATTCACCCAGACTTAATACTTGATACTAGTTTTTTTATCGTCTTTTTCATCGTCCGTAACGGATCGATCTGTATTGCCCAAATAACACTGGATAAGGCTTGAGATTTTTGCCCCATCCGATAGGACATTAGGGCGTGATCGTAGACAAAATTCGCAAACATCTGCGGGTGGGCGCGAAAAACTGCCTGATGCTTGTCAATCAAACGTTGAAAACTTTCCTGACGCAAATTCGTATTGCGCGACACTCGCGCCCCTGGATGCTCGTAAAGTTGATAGGTAACAATAGGTAAACCCAAGATCGAACAGACAGGATTTAGCCGCAGAAAAAGTTCGGTATGGACGCGGGAACGAAACGTTTCATCCCAGCCTCCTATCTGTAAAATCGCATCCCGTTCCACCACTAAAGTTTGTTTGGTGTTGTAAGATTTGCCTGGTTCCAAAACTTCTAGAGCAAAATGACAGCCACGGGGACGACTGGGAGGCGGGAGGCGAGTTTCTAGAGTTTTCCCTGCATCATCTACCACGTCGATCCCAGAAATAACGCCGACAGGTGGAGGTAAAGTTGCTTTAGCGATCGCCTCTAAGGAGACATCTGCCATATGGGGTAAAAGACAGTCATCGTCATCTAAATAGGCAATCCAGCGCCCTTGCGCCGCTTCCGTACCTACATTCCGCGCCCCCGCACCCCCACGAGGGGTAGATAGACGAATGATTCGCAAACGCGGATCTGCTGGTAAATCCACCGGTTGAGTCGAAGCATCGTCAACGACAATCACTTCGAGATCTGCCATTGTTTGCGATAAAGCACTTTGCACTGCACGCGGTAATAGTTGCGGGCGATCGCGTGTCGGTATGATAATACTGAGTTTTGGCATCTTAGTTTGTAGAAAAAATCAATGCTTCCATCCATTCCCAAGAAATAAAAACTCGTTCTCCCTCTTTGTAGGGGCTAGTGCCGCGTCGCCGCAGTTCCATGACATGAAAATTGAGTCCGATCGCCTGAACTAAATAACTCGTAGCATAACCAAGGTATTGACTTTGAATAATTGTGGCTGCATAACCGATATTGGCGTGATTTAGGCAAATATTTTCTGGACGCACGACTAATCGTACTGCATTCCCAGGAGAAATTGCGGCGGTTGTTCTTTCCACAACTGTTCCTTCAACAATTGCTGTCTCACCAATTTGCACTCTTCCTCGCTGCCCATCTATACTTAACAACACGCCATCGAGAAAATTTGCCCGTCCGATAAATTCAGCCACGTATAAATCGGCAGGCTGTTCGTAGACTTCTAAAGGCGTGCCGACTTGTAATAGCTTGCCAGATTTCAAAATTGCTATGCGATCGCTCAACGCTAGGGCTTCTTCTTGGTCGTGGGTGATATAAATAAAGCTAATTCCCGTCTGACGTTGGAGTTGTTTCAATTCCTGCCGCAGTTCCATCCGAATTTTGGCATCCAAAGCTGAAAGCGGTTCGTCTAAAAGTAATACATCAGGGCGATCGACAATTGCCCTTGCTAAAGCTACCCGTTGTTTTTGTCCGCCGGAAAGTTGAGAAGGTAGCCTCTGCGCCATTTCTGCGAGTTGGACGAGTTTCAAAGCTTCCGTAACTCGTTGGCTAATTTCTGCCACAGGCGATCGCTTTGCCTGCAAAGCATAACCTACATTCTCAAATACCGATAGGTGGGGAAACAAGGCGTAGTCCTGAAACACCGTATGGACGTTGCGTTTATAGGCAGGCAGACGACTCACATCTTTGCCCCCAATGTAAATACAGCCAGTATCGGGGGTTTCAAAACCGCCAATCAGCCGCAATAAAGTTGTTTTTCCCGAACCAGAAGCCCCCAGCAGCGTGAAAAATTCTCCTTGCTGCACGTCGAGACTGACAGACTGCACGGCTTGGACTTTGCCGTAAATCTTACTAACGTTTTCTAAAGCAACCTGAATCACGCTAGATGTTAATTGTCAATAGCTTATCGTATTACTCTACACTTGATGAATTGGTAGCTGGAATGGCAATAACAGAGATAATTTTCTCATTATCCTTAATTTCGCGGAGGCGATCGCCCGTACCTTCTTTGCCCCACTTGCCTATTTTATCTACAGGTAGGCGCACGATCCGCTGATTGCTGGTGAGCAGAGCAACCTCGCTTACCGTTGCCGATACAATTCCTGCCAGCCGATCTGATTTGCTGCTAAAAGCTAAAGCTTGAGTTGGAATATCACCGCGATTGCCTTGACGCAATACATGGGCGGGTATTCGCTTCGCATAGCCTTCTTGGGTGACAAGTAACAAATTAGTTTTGAGATCGTCTATTGCCACTCCACCAATCATTTCTTCTTGTTTTCGCAGCCGCAAGCCTTGCATTCCCATTGCCGTGCGTCCTAGAATTGGCAACTGCTCGTCATCTATACCAAACCTTAACAGCCTACCTCCGGCGGAAGCAAGGATCAAAAATTGTCCCGGCTCAATCGGTTGCACGCCTAACAAGCGGTCTTCATCCTTGAACTTTACCACCGTCAAACCGCGATTGGTCAGATTTTGTAACTCCGATGCAGCTAAGCGCTTCACTCGTCCTAATTGAGTCATGAACAGCGCTTGGATGTTTTCTGTTTCTGCGGGTAATAGCAGTTGAGTCACAATACTTTCCGTACCGTTAGCAGCCGATCCTGGCAGCAAACTAATCAATGGCGTACCCCGTAGCGATCGCCCGCTACTAGGAGGAATATCGCCCACCTGCAACGGGTAAACCTTTCCACCACTGGTAAACACGACTAAATTCTCATCTGTCTTCGTGGCTGCGGTTTGAATCACAAAGTCATTTTCCATCAAACCGTTGTCTGACTTCGGCTTCCTTCCTGGCTTATTACCATTAACAGCTAACCTTCTGACATACCCTTTTTGGGTAAACTCCAAAGCAACTTCTTCAGAATTCGGAATTCGGAATTCAGAATTCGGAATTGACGAGCTTTTCTTGCTCTGTTCTTCTGCTTCTTGAGTGCCAATGCGAGTCCGGCGAGAGTCAGCAAATTTACGTCTGAGCGATCGCAAATCTTTTTTCAATGCTTTTAATAACTCGTGGCGATCGCTTAACAACCGTCGCAAAGTTTGAATCTGTTCGCTGAGAGATTCAAATTCAGTTTGCAGGTTCTTTTGTTCCAAACCCGTCAGGCGGCGCATGGGCATTGCTAAGATTGCATCGGCTTGGGCTTCGCTCAATTGCAACTCATTTTGCAGGGTAATTTTAGCCGTACTACCATCGCTTGCCTGCCGCAAAATTGTAATAACTTCATCCAAGTGGGATAAAGCTGTCAGCAACCCTTCTACCAAATGCACGCGACTTTCGGCTCGATTTAAGTCGTGAGTGTAGCGCCGAATCAGAGTTTGTTCGCGGAAATTTAAAAATTCCTGTAATAGCTGTCTTAAGGAAAGTTGACGCGGTTGTTGATCTACTAAAGCAAGGAAAATTGCCCCAAAATTTGTTTGCAGGGAAGTGTGATGGTACAACTGGCGCAGAACAACCTGCGGATCGGCATCTCGTTTGAGTTCTATCACCACCCGCATCCCTTGGCGATCGCTTTCATCTCGCAAGTCGCCAATGCCCTCAATCCTACCCTGGTTGACTAATTCCGCGACTTTTTCGATCCAACCTGCTTTATTAACTTGATAGGGTAATTCTGTCACGACGATTGCTGTCGTGCGGCGCGATCGCTTGACTCCAGTTTGAATTTCTTCAATTTGAGCAATCCCTCTGATGGTAATACTACCCCGTCCAGTGGTGTAAGCTTCGCGAATTCCCGTACTGCCAATAATTTCGCCTCCAGTGGGAAAGTCGGGTCCAGGGATTAACTCAAATAGCTTGTCGTCTGATAACTCTGGTTGGTCGATCAGGGTAACTAAACCATCGATGATTTCTCCCAAATTATGGGGAGGAATATTTGTCGCCATCCCTACAGCAATTCCCGACGCACCGTTGAGCAATAAAAACGGTAGTTGGGCTGGTAATACGACTGGCTCTTGTTGGGAATTGTCGAAATTACCGATAAAATCAACTGTTTCTTCGCCAATTTCAGTCAGCATCGCCTCATTCCCAACTGGTGCGAGGCGAGTCTCGGTATAACGCATTGCTGCTGGTGGGTCGTTATCTACCGAACCGAAGTTACCGTGTCCCGCCAGCAAGGGATAGCGGCTGGAAAAGTCTTGTACGAGACGGACTAAAGCATCGTATACCGCTTGGTCGCCATGGGGATGGTATTTACCTAGTACGTCACCTACTACCCTGGCGCATTTACGATAAGGGCGATCGGGAGTTAAACCCAATTCATGCATGGCATATAAAATTCGCCTGTGAACTGGTTTTAAGCCATCACGCACGTCTGGTAATGCCCGCCCTACAATTACGCTCATGGCATATTCCAGATAAGACCGTTGCATTTCTATATGCAGGGCTGTGGGAATCACCTGTCCCGCTGGGAGAAGGTTTAATTGTTTTGCCATGAGTGATGTTTCCTAGTTGATAACGACAAACGCCAAAAATTTAATAGTATCTTTACAAAGCTTACCCTCAGCATCCTAATTTATTTGCTTACAAAAAGATACTAATAGTAGCCGATGAGTAATTCCCAGTATTATTCTGGATTAGCGACGATCGCGCTTAGATTTCAATTTACCCACTCCTGTTTTTTCGCTTTAAGTATGCAATTCTACTAAAGGAAAATTTGATTCGTACCTTAACAACAGCCAGAGAATGCTGTCATAGCTTACGTCCGCTGTCAATTTAATATGCAATCTCCTGTAACAAAGTTATGATGAAAACCGTTTTGATTGTAGAGGATGACCCTATAAATGCTCGCGTTTTTGCCAAAATTTTGACAAAACGTGGTGGCTTGGAGACAAAGCATACGGAAAATGTAGAAGAGGTCATGGAGATTGCGACATCTGGACAAGTCGATATTATTTTGATGGATGTTTCTCTTTCGCGCAGCGTTTATCAGGGTAAAGCAGTGGATGGGATCAAGATTACCCAAATGCTGAAGGCAAATCCGCAAACTGCTAAATTACCAATTATCCTCGTCACAGCCCACGTCATGGAAGGCGATCGCGAAAACTTTCTGCGCCAAAGCGGTGCAGACGGTTACATTTCAAAACCAGTCGTGGATCACCAGCAGTTTGTCGAACAAATTTGGGCGATGTTGCCGAAAGAATAGGGAGCAGGGAGCAGGGAGCGAGTTGCAGTTCTTGAACTCTCTGTTTTTTATCTTAATACATATGTACTAAATAAAAGTACGAAAACAAACCGCGAAGGCGCTGGGCGATCGCGGCGAAGAAAGGAAAAGGTGGGCTTTCGTTACAACAAGTTAAATTGTGAAAGCGAGTGGCTAGTACTCAGGAGTCACTAATCACTGGTAACTGGTAACTGGTAACTGATGTTAGCACTTCCCTAGCAGCGGCTAAAGTCTGGTCTACATCTGCATCGGTGTGAGCTAAAGAGGTAAAGCCAGCTTCAAATTGAGAAGGCGCGAGATAAACTCCCCGCTCTAACATCCCGCGATAGAAACGACTGAATTTGATTAAATCTGCCTTTTTAGCATCTTCGTAATTATGTACTGGTCCTTCGGTGAAGAAGAAACCAAACATCCCGCTAATTTGCCCGCCACAAGCGGCGTGTCCTGTTTCTTTGGCAACTTGCAGCATTCCATCAGCTAACTTTTTCGTGATGCGATCGAGCGCTTCGTATGTCCCAGGCTTTTGCAGCAATTCCAAAGTTTTAATTCCTGCTGTCATTGCTAGGGGATTACCAGAGAGGGTTCCAGCTTGATAGACGGGACCCGCTGGGGCAATCATGGACATGATATCTTTGCGTCCGCCGTAAGCGCCTACGGGTAAACCGCCACCGATAATCTTACCCAGAGTAGTTAAGTCAGGAGTGATGCCAAATCTCTCTTGAGCGCCACCGTAGGCAATCCGAAAGCCGGTCATGACTTCATCAAACACGAGCAATGCACCGCGATCGCGGGTAATTTCTCGCAATCCTTCCAAAAAGCCCGCGTCGGGAGAAATAAAGCCAGCATTACCGACAACTGGCTCTAAAATGACACCAGCAATTTCATCGGGATTTTCTTCAAATAAAGCTTTGACTGTTTCTAGATCGTTGTAAGGCGCAGTCAGAGTGTTGCTGGTAGCAGATTTAGGCACTCCAGGGGAATCTGGTAAGCCGAGGGTAGCAACCCCAGAACCAGCTTTCACCAGAAACATATCGGCATGACCGTGATAGCAGCCTTCAAACTTGATAATCTTATCTCGTCCTGTAAAAGCCCGCATCAAGCGCAGAACTGCCATACAAGCTTCCGTACCGGAGTTGACGAAGCGTACCATTTCAATGCTAGGGACGGCATCAATCACCATCTCCGCTAGCACGTTTTCCAAAGCAGAAGGCGCACCGAAGCTCGTACCTTTTTCTAAGGCGGCGTGTAAAGCAGCGATCACCTCTGGATGAGCGTGTCCGCAAATGGCGGGACCCCAAGTCCCGACGTAATCGATGTATTTATTGCCATCTACATCCCAAATGTATGCTCCCTCAACGCGATCGAATACGATTGGCTGTCCGCCTACAGATTTAAAAGCTCGGACTGGAGAACTAACGCCCCCAGGCATGAGTTTCTGAGCAGCGGCAAAAATCTCTTCTGATTTGGTGGTTTTAATGCTGGTATTAACCAAGGTTCTCTCCTAAGTTGAATATTAAAACTCTGTCTTTTGGGGTTTGTGCGCTCAATTCAAAACACCTAATGTAATAAATTACACGATAAAAAAAGAATAAAATTATGTTATACCGAACCAATCAAGATTTACCTGCGGAAATCCGCGATCGCTTATCTGAAGCAGCACAAGATTTGTATCGAGCTGCTTACAATTCAACCATCCAATGGTATGGAGAAACAACACAAGCTCATAAAGCAGCTCTAACTGCCGTAAAGATCTATTCTGCCAGAAATTTAGTCACAAGTGTTTAGAGTTTAGAAGTGAGTAGCAAGTAGCAAGCAATGGTAAGAAGCCAGAGGCAAGGGGTAAGAGGTAAGAGGTCATCGGTAAGAGATAATTAATTAGTTACTCAACCACTAACTCCTCTTCACTACTCCCTACTCACTCTCTTTATGTCCTCCAATCCAGAATTAAATTCTTTTGCTCAAGCTATTCCGCTGGATGAAATTCGCTACGACGAGCGGGGGTTAGTACCAGCCATCGTCCAAGATTATTTGGATGGTACGGTGTTAATGCTGGCGTGGATGAATCGCGAGTCGTTGCAAAAAACTTTAGACACGGGGGAAACTTGGTTTTGGAGTCGTTCGCGTACAGAACTATGGCATAAAGGAGCAACATCAGGACACCTTCAAAAAGTGCGATCGCTCCGTTATGATTGCGATAGCGATGCAATTCTCATCAGTGCCGAACAAATCGGTGATATTGCTTGCCATACGGGGGAACGGAGTTGTTTTCACCGCGAAGACGGACAGATTGTTCCACCATCAGCAGACACTCTGTCTCAATTGTTTGCCATCATTAGCGATCGCCGCGACAATCCTCAAGAAGGTTCTTACACTTGTAAGCTCTTGGCAGGGGGAGACAATAAAATTTTAAAGAAAATTGGCGAGGAGTCGGCTGAGGTGGTGATGGCA
This sequence comes from Chroococcidiopsis sp. [FACHB-1243], assembly GCF_014696895.1. Lineage (NCBI taxonomy): Bacteria > Bacillati > Cyanobacteriota > Cyanophyceae > Chroococcidiopsidales > Chroococcidiopsidaceae > Chroococcidiopsis > Chroococcidiopsis sp. [FACHB-1243]. Next base: position 88,217 of record NZ_JACJQX010000016.1, read on the forward strand.
TTTAAAGACGACGAACCAGATGCGATCGCGGGGGAAGTAGCAGATTTGCTATACCATACTTTAGTCGCCCTAGCACATCACCACGTCGATTTGAAAGACGTTTACCGCAAACTCCAACAGCGCCGCCGCTAACCAGTGACCAGTGACCAGTTATTAGTTGCTTCCGACTCCCTAATTAAGCGGTTCTCCACATTCCCATTCTCGTTCTTGCCGCAGTTACAAAAGCGTGAAAGATCCGATATTGGGATGAATCTTGAATAGACATTTCAGGATGCCATTGTAGCGCGAGCGCCCAAGGATGATTTTCGTGTTCTAAGGCTTCGATGACTCCATCTGGTGCTTTTGCCGCAATCCGCCACTCAGAGGGAATAGTACCAACTGCTTGATGATGCCAAGAAACGACAGGTACTTCTAACGTACCAACAATTTGAGCTAGGTGAGTATCTGGAGCAATTTTTACAGTATGCTCGGTAGAAAGCGTTTGGTCAGCTCGATGGGCTATAACTTCGCCAAACTCATCGGGTAAGTGAGGAATCAGGCTGCCACCAGTAGCTACCACTAGTATTTCTAAGCCGCGACAAATACCCAAAATTGGTATTTCAGTAGCCAAAGCCAATTGTGCTAGAGAAATTTCTGAGCGATCGCGTTCTGGGTCGATATTGTAAATCGTAGGATGACACACCCCATTATACATGTCGGGATCGATATCACCTCCACCAGAGAAAACCAAACCATCTAACTGAGCAAACACGGCGGCTAGGTTAGGTTCTCCTGCTGGAATTAGTATCGGTACGCCTCCTGCTGAGCGTACTGCTTCTACATAGAATTTAGATAGAGAGAAATTGCCTGTAAGCATCTGTCCCGATGTGGTGATGCCAATGAGAGGTGGCTGAAACTGCATCGTGCGTTTTACTTACTGTTTTTCTAATTTGAGGTGCGATCGCGGCATTCTGCTATTCTGCCATCCCTGTTGCTATTTTGCCCGATCGCAGTCGCTAAGTTGGTAACGCTGCTTACTTCTATTTTGAATCCTAAATACTCTCCCATTCCTCGCGACTAATACCTGCTTCAGCTAAAATCTGAGCCAGCAACCCTTTACTAATGTCACCTCTATGAGGGTTAGGTAGTCGTAGGCGCAGGGTTCCTTTTATCATGAACTGGTGTTTTTTGCCTGAATAAGGTTCATCAAAACCTAAAGCACGCAAGCAGGTAATTAAGTCTTGGCGGCTAATTGGTCCAAAAGGAGGCATCAAGCAGCTTCTTTTTTAAAAGAAAGATCGATATTATCTAGCATGGGAAGCTGATGTCCAAGCTGTAGCCCTAAAAGAATCCAGCCTTCTAAAACTTCTTGTAGCTCGTCTCGGCAAGCTTCTAAAGTTTCTGCATTAGCCCACACGCCTTGACAATCAGGAATTCTACCGTAGAAAGTTCCATCTTCTAGCAACTCATATGTTGCTCGATGCATTGCAGTTTCAATATATTTTGTCAGCATTTATTTTACTCAAACAATGTATCTAAATCTCGGTAGCCACTAACTACTCGCTCAACCTCAATCATGTTTATAGACAGCTTAGCTGTAGGGTGGGCAATGCCCACCTGACTTTAAAACTCAGCACTCAAGGGCGCACGGGGGAAGGGAATGACATCGCGAATATTACCCATACCCGTCATAAACTGAACCAAACGTTCAAATCCCAAACCAAAGCCAGCATGAGGCACAGTACCGTAACGGCGCAAGTCTAAATACCACCACAAATCGTCAGGATTGATATCTTGAGCCTGCATCCGTTTTTCTAAAATTTCTAACCGTTCTTCCCGTTGAGAACCGCCAATAATCTCACCAATCTTAGGTGCGAGAACGTCCATAGCGCGAACGGTTTTGTCGTCGTCGTTTACCCGCATATAAAAGGCTTTAATCTGCTTTGGATAATCGGTAACGATAACTGGTTTTTTAAATAACTCTTCCGCTAAGTAGCGTTCGTGTTCTGATTGTAAATCCAATCCCCACTCAATCGGATATTCAAAGGTTTTTGTTGCTTTTTCTAACTGCGCGATCGCCTCTGTATAAGTAATTCGTTCAAATTGATTGTTGATAATATTATCAGCCGTTGCCAACACAGAATCATCAATTCGCTGGTTGAAAAATTCCATATCTTCTGGACAAGTTTCTAAAACATATTTGAAAATATGCTTCAAAAACGCTTCTGCTAAATCCATATTCCCAACTAAATCGCAAAAAGCCATTTCTGGCTCAACCATCCAAAATTCTGCTAAATGTCGGGAAGTATTAGAATTTTCGGCTCGAAATGTGGGACCAAATGTATAGACGTTGCTAAACGCCATCGCCATGACTTCAGCTTCTAATTGTCCGCTGACAGTTAAAAAAGCTTGTCCGCCAAAAAAATCTTGGCTGTAATCGATTTTGCCGTTTTCAGTCTGCGGAATCTTTTTCAGATCTAAACTCGTAACTGTAAATAGTTCCCCCGCGCCTTCGCAATCGTTACGGGTAATCACAGGGGTGTGAACCCACAAGAAACTCCGTTCTTGAAAGAACTGATGGATTGCCGTCGCACAGGCGTTACGGACGCGAAAAACTGCCCCTAACGAATTGGTACGCGATCGCAAATGTCCGATTGTCCGCAAAAATTCAAATGAGTGGCGTTTTTTCTGCAATGGGTATGTTTCGGGATCGGCATCACCGAACACTTTTACGGTTTCGGCTTGCAATTCAATTCTTTGCCCTTTACCTTGCGAAGGCACGAGTACGCCGCTAATTTCCACCGAAGCGCCTGTATTAATCTGCTTCAGAGTTGCTTCGTAGTCTGGCATTTCCGCCTTCAGTACCGCTTGCAAACTTGCCAGGGACGATCCATCGTTCACTTCTACAAACGCAAACCCTTTTAAATCGCGTTTGGTGCGTACCCAACCCTGAACTGTCACAGACTCATTTGGCTGTCCGTTGCGTAAAATTTCAATAATGCGTCGCTTCATCATTTTAGGGAGTAGGGAGTAGGGAGTAGGGAGTAGGGAGTAGAAGAAGAAAAAGCTAGTTTTTCTCGATTACCAATTTCCCATTACCCATTACCCAGTAAAAGACTTTAATATCCAGCCTACAATAACTCCTAACCCACCGAAGCGGACAGCTTGCCAGAAGGGGGCTTTCAGGCTTCCCCAAGAAAATAATTGGCTTTCGAGGTTGACTTCTATGGTTTCTAGTTGTGCTTGAATTTGCTTTAGTTCTGCCTTTAACTGTACTTTTGAGTGTGGCGATCGCGATCGCTCGATGTCTCGCTTAACCTGTTTTAATTGCTGCTGGAGTTCTGCTTGCTGCTGTTTGTCTTGTTTGACTTGAGCGTAGCGTTGTTTCAGGGCAACAAGCGATCGCTCAACTTCTGCGATCGAGTTTTCCAACTCATCCTCTGATGGCGCAGGTGATTCTGGTGGCTGTGGCGGTTGCATCGATATTTGTTAGATTAGCGATCGAAACTAATATGCCCACCAGTATGCTTCAACCTACCAAGTTGGATCGAAAATCATCGTTAAGCGAATTTAGCACGCAGGAACTAGCCCAAGCTTTGATGGAAAGATTGTCGATCTCGCCTGATGAGTGGCACAAGCTTAAGTCTAATCGTAAAGCCAGAGCTAACGAACAAGCAGCGGCGGCGATCGTCTTTTTACTTAAAGACCAACCAGAAGAAGCATTACCAAGGTTACAACAGGCAGTTGGCTGGTTAGACCGCTCAATTTCAGCCCCACCATGTCCTACACACGGACATAATCAGTGAACAGTTATCAGTTATCAGCAATCGGTTAATTCCGACTCTCGCCTCCCTAATTAAGCAGAGGTAAACGGAAACGGCTACCCATCTGCTTACCAAGTCTCAGTTCTGTTCCGGCTGCGTTCCAAATTACGCGATCGAATATTTTGTATAAAATACAAGTACCGCGACCGTTCTCCGATTCTACTGAGGGCAAATATGCTTCTGGATCTGGGTTGCAATCGCACGGACGGTCAAAACCACAGCCCTGATCGGAAATGATCCACCAATAATGGTCGTCTGTGTAAGAAAATCGGACGATGACAACCTTACCGGGATCTAGCTTGTTCCCATGTTTAGCTGCATTAACTAGTGCTTCCTGCAAACCCAGGCGTAGTTCTGCTTGCAACCGACACGGTACTTCTGCTAAGAGTAAATCGAGGATAGAACACAAATAGAGCGTAGAGGCAAAGCTAATCGTACTCCAGTTACGCCCAACTGGACGCGATGAGATAGTAATCACTACAAAAAACTCCGTAGCTTCCGGCTATTAATGACACGAACTTGCTGAGCGACAAACATAACGAATTAACAAACGCTAGGTACGATTTACTTCGTTTGTGTGCATTCAAAGCAAACGTTGCTGACGTGCAATAGCTGAAAGAACTACTGCGAAGCTGTAAAAAACTTGTGCGTACGATCTGCGATCGCCACTCCATATAGACAACCAATCGAGCGAATCCAGCCTTTCTTCCTCAACAGCATATAGCCCCTTGGATATCTGCCAACCTTCAAAAACAACAGTCAACCTTATATATGCGTTATATATGCGTTGACTGTATTTTCACTTGAATTGTATTTACCGAGATTGAAATTGGCAGCTGCCTCTTAATCAATATTAGCATCTTTGTTATCTTCTATCCTACATATTTATGCGGATCTATCGTAATTATACCTAATAGGGGAGTTGGTAATGGGTAATTGGTAATTGGTAGTTGGTAATTGGTAGTTGGTAATTTTCTCCCTTGTCCCCCTTGTCCCCCTTGTCCCCACACCCTACACCCCACTCTCCCTCTCCAAGAAGGCTGCACACTCCACATGGGCGGTTTGGGGGAAAAAGTCGGCTGGTTGGACTCTGGTAAGGTGGTATTTGCCATTTTGACAGAGCATTTTTAAATCGCGAGCAAGGGTAGCAGCTTTACAACTGACGTAAACGATGCGTTGTGGCTGGGTTTGCAGCAGGGTTTCGATGACGGCGCGATCGCATCCTTGGCGGGGTGGATCGAGCAGTACAATATCTGGAGTCGTTTCTAGGCGGGGCAGCAGTTTTTCGACTTCTCCGACTTGAAATGTAGTGTTGGTAATCTGGTTGAGTCGGGCGTTGTTTTGGGCTTGTTCGACGGCGGCGGATTGGACTTCTAAACCGATTGCTTGTTGCACTTTTTGGGCTAGCGGTAAGGTTAACGTGCCAATGCCGCAGTATGCATCTACTAAGATTTCGTCACCTTGTAAATTCAGGTGTTGGGTAATTTCCTGCAAGAGTGCCTCAGCCACCTCCGTATAGACTTGAAAGAATGTATCGGGTAGCACATGAAATTTTAAATCTGCAAAAATTTCTAGTAGATACGGGTGTCCGGCAATACATCGGGTTTCACTGCCAAAAATAACGTTGGTGCGATCGCTTTGGCGATTTAACGAGACTCCGACTAGCTGCGGATACCTGTTTAACCATTCTTGCGCCTGGGTTTCAATTCCAGGTAAGTCCCAATCTTTTACTACCAGAGTTAGCAGCATTTCTCCCGTACGGCGACCGATTCGTAAGGCTAAATGGCGTACTTGTCCTCTGTGGTGTTTTTCGTCATATATTCGCCATCCCCGCTGTTGAATGTCTTGTTTGACTTCTGCTAGCAGAGGGTTGAGGCGAGGATCTTGGACGGGGCATTGATTTAGGTTAATTAACTGATGGCTGCCTTTTTGGTAGTAGCCTGCTTGGATTTGTCCTGTAGCCGATTTTCCCACGGGATATGTAGCTTTGTTACGATAACCGAGATCGACATTCCCTGTTAAAACAGCATCGACAGGAGGATTAACAAAGCTGCCAATTCGTTCTAATGTCTGGATAACTTGATGGCGCTTGGCTTCCAGTTGATGTTCGTAGGCGATATGCTGCCACTGACAGCCGCCGCATTTATCGGCTACGATGCAACGAGGACGGATGCGATCGCCAGAAGATTCGAGGAGTTCTTGGAGTTTACCGTAGGCGTATTGCGGCTTAACACGCACCAAGCGTACCATAGCGCGATCGCCTGGGATCGTGTCGGGAATGAAAACAACCCTACTGTTGACACGCCCTACCCCATCACCACTATCATTTAGATCGGTAATGGTTACTTCTACCAAGTCGCCCTGTTGCCAGCGATCGGGAGTGCGATCGTTCATGTTTTGTAAATTTTGTCCCCTTGTAACAGACATAACTGAAAAGATCCCTTTATTTGGGGGACATGAAATCGTTAAACTACAAATGATATTCTGACTCATTACCTATAATCATGAGTGTAGTAAGCCAAGTTATTCTCAAAGCCGATGACGAGTTGCGCTATCCCAGTGCTGGCGAACTCGAAAACATTAAAAACTTTTTGCAGACAGGCATACGGCGGATGCGCATCGCCGCAACCCTAGCCGAAAACGAAAAGAAAATCGTTCAGGAAGCAAGTAAAAAGTTGTGGCAAAAACGTCCTGACTTTATCGCCCCTGGTGGAAATGCCTACGGCGAACGTCAGCGGGCGTTGTGTCTGCGGGACTACGGCTGGTATCTGCGCCTAATTACCTATGGCGTGCTAGCTGGGGATAAAGAGCCGATTGAAAAGATCGGTTTGGTCGGTGTCAGAGAAATGTATAATTCTCTGGGCGTTCCCGTTCCTGGGATGGTTGAGTCAATTCGCTGTCTGAAGAATGCTTCTCTGTCTCTATTGAGTGCGGAAGAAGCAGCAGAAGCAGCACCTTATTTTGACTATATCATTCAGGCGATGTCATAAGGTTTGAGTTTACAAAAGTAGCTCAAGTTTGTTTTGGTTTAATATCAGCAAATGTCTCCCCACTCTTGGTAGTGACTGTGGCAGGTTTTATGTCAGGTTGCTAGCAAGTGGTGGGGAAACTTTTTTTTATTTGTCTTGTAGTTGCGATAGGTATGATTTTAAGATTTCGATGTCTCCTGGTGGAGCGGTGACTGTATTAGGATCGTTTTTAATTCTCAAATAGTGTTCTTGTAGTGCGGCTTTACGAATTTCGTCGTGTTCTTCGCCTAAGTGTTCTAAGGCGAAGTCAATCAGTTCCTCGTTTGTCATCTGCCCAAATTGATCCCTGAGATTGTCAAACATAATTGCTAGACCGCAGAGTGCAATATAGTTTAGACTATCCTAATAGCTTGTCTTCAGAAATGTAAAAGCAGGATTTTTACTTAGGATGCGATCGCTAAGTAGCTATAAGCACTTAATTGAGGCGTAGTCTTGAAGTTTTCGATATAACGATTGTTTGCTGGGAGATGGAGAAAGGGCTGAAATTACAGAATCTCCCCGTACGGCGTACATACAAATTGTATTTTGAGCAACACCAAACCTTTACTATGGGTATCGCATTACAAGGAAGCATCCATGAGTCAAAGAAGTAGTGTAGGGAATAACTTCAATAAGTTAACTATGATTTTAGCTATTATTGGAACTATCGCTACTGTCATGACTGTTCCAGAGTTTAGATGTCGTATCGGCTGGTATTCAGAAGCTTGTGCTACACCCCAGCAAGGCACAACCCCCCAAAAAGATGTCGAACTCAATGTACAAACACAGACAGGAGAATCTTTAGCAGGTGTCAAAATGCAATTCATCGCCGCTAAAGGCGCTCCTGAAATTCAATATACTGATAGCAATGGTTATGCTAAAGTTCAAATTCCTAGTCAAGGGGATGTTCGTGTTACCTTAAGTAAAGAAGGCTATCCAACTCAAGACTTTACTATTAATCTAACAAGCGACCAAAGTACAACCAGAACTATTAGACTTAACCAGATAGGTCAACCTAAAGTTTCATCCCCACCTCAACCTCCACTAACTACCACAGCATCACCTACTACCATATCGCGATCGCAAGTTTTACAAACTCAGCAAAAAGCAGGCTTTTTGTTTGCTTTACAAGGTTGTCAGAGGCAGGATGAGTTAGTTGTGTGTTCGTTCTTAGTCACAAATAAGGAGGACGACAGACTGCTTAAGTTGATGAACTCAAATCGGATTATTGATGAATATAGTAATCAATTCATAGATATCTACAGAAGTTTGGGCAGTAACAAATCTGACTATAACTATGTTTCTGAAATATTGGTGCGTGATGTGCCTCTAAAAGGAAGTGTTACCTTTAAGAAAGTTTCCTCACAGTTAAATCGTCTATTGCTGCTTGAGTTAAGTACCTATGATGAAAATAGTGATAAAGAGATGAGAATTCAGTTTCGCAATGTCTCAATATCTAGTTAGCATTAAATAAAGTAACCAAAGATAGCACACTAAACAATTCTTCTAATAGCTTAGTAGAATCATACTATTTCAGAGTAGCAATTGCTTATCACTTAACAAAAATAATAGAAAATTCGCAATTCGAGAAAACATTTTTAATAGGAAAATTTACTTATGTTTTCAGAAAAGATTGCAACAATCATTCAAATGATAGAATCTTTACCTGAAACAGCACAAGAAAAGGTGATTGAGCATTTGCGAGAGTACATTATAGAATTGCAAGACGAACTTGAGTGGGATAGTTTAGTCGAGAAAACTCAACTCAAATTGATTGCTGCTGCTAGACGTTCTAAACAAGAAATTACCGAAGGGCTAGCACAATCTCTAGATTATGACCAGTTGTGATTACGATCGCTTTTTCCAATAAAAATTTTGATTGAATTCAATTTAGCGATCGCAATCTGTACCATAATTCGTAGGGGCGCACAGCTGTGCGCCCCTACGAAACCGATTTAACGCATATCGTAACCAAACAAATTTGGATCGACTTCTCCTAGTTGCAAATCTGCCAAACCATACTCACTCCAACGCCTTTCTACCATCGCCGCTACATTAGGATCGGATTCTAAAGGTGCGCCCCATTCGTGTTCTGTTTCGGGGGGAATTTTGGTGGTTGCATCAATTCCCATCCGTCCCCCTAAACCAATTTTCTCGCTAGCAAAGTCGAGGGTATCGAAGGGGGTATTTGGCAAAATAAACACATCTCTAGTAGGGTCAACTTTAGAACTAATTGCCCATACTACCTGACGCGGATCGCGGATGTTAATGTCTTTATCTACCACAATCACAAACTTAGTATAAGTGAATTGAGGTAAGGCACTCCAAAAAGCTAGAGCTGCCCGCCGCGCTTGCCCAGGATAAGCTTTATCAATGGAGATAATTGCGGCTTTGTAGCTTAAAGCTTCCATTGGGAGGAAGAAATCGACAATTTCGGAAACTTGTTGCCGCAAAATAGGAGTATAGATCCGATTGAGGGCGATCGCCATCATTGCTTCTTCTTTTGGCGGACGACCGCTAAATGTGGTCAAATAAATTGGGTTTTGGCGATGAGTCATACAGTGGAAGCGGATGAGGGGAGAATCTTCCAATCCACCGTAATAACCCATATGATCGCCAAAAGGACCATCGGGTAATACTTCTCCTGGGGTAATGGTTCCTTCTAAGACAAATTCGGAGTCGGCGGGAACTTCTAAATCTACCGTTTTGCACTTGGCTAAGTTTACGCCAGAACCGCTATAAAGTCCGGCAAACAGCCATTCTGATAAATCCACGGGGATAGGCGTAGCCGCCGCCATGATAATTAAAGGATCTACACCAAGGGCGATCGCAACTTCTAATTTCTTACCCCGTTCTGCGGCTTTACGCAAATGTCTTGCCCCACCGCGTACCGATAACCAATGTACGGTCATCGTGTTACGCGATTGTAGTTGTAAGCGATACACGCCGACGTTAGGCGTACCTGTCTCGCAATCTCTAGTAATGACTAAACCCAGCGTGATAATTTTGCCTGCATCCCCTGGATAAGGACGAATCAGGGGAAGTTTGTTTAAATCTAGTTCGTCGCCTTGAATCACGACTTGCTGACAAGCGGGAAAAAAGTCTCTTCCTGGTTTGGCTTTGACGACATCAAATAACACCTTGCCAAATTCTACCGCTTGAGAAATCTTTTTTGGCGGTTTTGGCTGTTGCAGCATACTCAGCTTTTTCCCCAGTTCTTCTAATTCTTGGGGTGTCTGCATGTTCATCGCCCAACAAATCCTTTCTACCGTCCCCATCAAGTTGACTGCTACGGGATGGGGCGAACCTTTAACGTTCTCGAACAGTAACCCAGGACCACCTTGTTGTAACATTCGGTTAGAAATCTCGGCAATTTCTAAATCGGGATCGACTAATGCGGTAATTCGCCGCAATTGTCCTCTTTCTTCTAGAAGTTTGATGAATCCCCGCAAATTTCTCATATGGAAAGTGAGTAGTGAGTGGTGAGTGGTTGTCTGTTTGTCTGCGATCGCACCTCCCACTATTATTTATAATTATGAGAAAATATGACAAATCGAGCGAGAAATATCTGGCGATCGCTTACTGTGGCTGTATGTGTTGTTTCAATAGTAAGGTAAGTTCTTCCTTACTAATTTCACCTTGAGCTACTTGTAGTACTATTTGGTAGGCTTGCTCATCAGAAAAACTTAAATTGCAGCCATTTAAACGCAAAAACGCTTCCATTGCACCAAAAGCAGTACGCTTATTGCCATCTAGAAATGGATGATTTTTGGCAATATGATAGAGATAAGCAGCTGCTTGTGCGTAAATCGTAGGATGCAGTAACTCACCAAAGAAAGTTGCTTTTGGTTGGAAGATGGCAGATTCCAGTAAGCCTTTATCTCTGATACCAGGCATACCACCAAACTCTTCTAGTAAAATTTGGTGGATCGTAAGAATATCATTTATTTCTAAAAATTCAGGAGTCTGCAAGGCGACGATAAACCTCATGACGTTCTTCAAGAGAGGCTAAGAAACCTTGAACTGCCTGACTTTGAGTTGTTACTTCTGGCTTTGGCTTCATTGAGTGAATCATTGCCAAAAGTGTTTGCAATTGAGTTTCGCTCAGAGAATCGATTTCTTGTAAAATTTGCTCTTTAGTATTCATCTGATACTTTTAGATTTTAGATGCACGGATTTTGGATTGGAAATCGGTAATTGGTAACTGGTAACTGGTAACTGGTAACTGGTCACTGATAAAAGTATCCCGCCTAATTTTTCGTTCTTGGATAGTGCCGATCGCTTTGACAACTAAAGGCTCAATTCGATTATATAATTTTTGTGGTAGTAGCAGGAGCAAGTGAGCAGCTATTAGGGTTGAGAGAGTTCGATAGGGTTCCTCAAATATTAATTTCCAATAATTAGCTAAAGCTAGATGAATTAATTTAACAGCTGTTTTTCCTTTCCGAAACCGAACGGCACTGCGGGCTAAATACCTGATGTAATAAGATTTTATTACTCCGCGCCAACGCAAGTTTAATTCTGGGGCGTATAAACGAGTTTTTTCAACTTCTTGGCTGGCAGATTCTAACCGCTTCAGTAAGTTTGCCGTCATCCCTCCAGAATTGACTCTATATAGCGTTAAAGCTGCGGGAATACCTTCAATTTTCCACTGAGTTTGAATCAGAATCCGTAGTAAAAAATCGGTTTCTCCTCCCGATATCCTGAATTGTTCGTCAAAATAACAGTCTTCAAAATTGCCATACTGCTGATGCGTGAATTTGATGTCTTCTAATACCTTGCGACGTATGACTCCTGCCGAACCATTTCCAATTGGATTACAACGAAGTAGATATGATAAATTAATTCCTTTTAGTTTTGGCATTTGATAAGTTCCTAAACACTTACCATGTTCATCAATAAAACTAGAACGACAAAAACTCATGCCAACAAAAGGAGATGATTCTAAATGCACAATTTGTTTTTCTAATTTTTCTGGCAACCACAAATCGTCTCCATCTAAAAAGGCAATGTATTCTCCTTTTGCGTGACGAATTCCCGTGTTTCTCGCCGCTGGTACGCCGCGATTTTCTTGACGAATAATTCTAATTCTCGGATCGTCAAATTGCTGACAAATTTCTACACTGCGATCGGGCGAACCGTCATCAATGACTAGAATTTCAAAGTTTTTGTAAGTTTGTACTAACACGGAATGAATTGTCGCTGCAATATATGGTTCACTCTTGTAAACCAGAACAATAACAGAAACTTTTGTCATCTTTAATATTTGCACCCATTTCAGGGGTAGTAACATTTATCATACGGTAATGTTGCGTAAGAAAAACTTTCTTACAGTAATATTTTTGACTAAATGGCTGATAGCTCAGCTCCGAGTCGAGCTAGAACCGTAAAAATTCGTGCAAAAATCTATAATGGGTGAATGTAAAGCTAAACCAGAACTTGTCTGCACGTAATGATCGCTCCTAACCGCCGCTATCACATAACGACTTTTGGCTGCCAGATGAACAAGGCTGACTCCGAACGCATGGCTGGCATCCTTGAGGATATGGGCTTCGAGTGGTCAGAAGACCCAAATGAAGCAAGTTTACTCCTCTACAATACTTGCACGATTCGGGACAACGCCGAGCAAAAAGTTTATTCTTACCTGGGCAGACAGGCGAAGCGCAAGCAGGAACAAGCAGACTTGACAATAGTTGTCGCTGGTTGCGTGGCACAGCAGGAAGGCGAAACACTGCTGCGACGAGTACCGGAAATCGATCTCGTCATGGGACCCCAACATGCCAATCGTTTAGAAGAATTGTTAGAGCAAGTATTCGACGGCAATCAAGTTGTAGCGACAGAACCAATTCAAATTGTCGAAGATATTACGAAACCGCGCCGCGATAGTACCGTAACGGCTTGGGTAAATGTTATCTACGGTTGCAACGAACGCTGTACTTATTGTGTGGTTCCCAACGTGCGTGGTGTAGAACAGTCTCGCACGCCGGAGGCGATTAAAGCCGAGATGGTAGAGTTGGGCAAGCAGGGATATAAAGAAATTACCTTACTCGGTCAAAATATCGATGCTTATGGGCGCGACTTACCAGGAACAACCCCAGAAGGCAGACACTTACACACGCTGACAGATTTACTCTACTACGTCCACGACGTACCAGGGGTCGATCGCCTCCGTTTTGCTACCAGCCACCCGCGTTATTTCACCGAACGATTAATTCGTGCTTGTGCGGAGTTACCCAAAGTATGCGAACATTTTCATATTCCCTTCCAATCGGGAGATAATGAAGTCCTCAAAAGGATGTCACGGGGGTACACTCACGAAAAATATCGGCGGATTATCGATAAAATTCGGCAATTGATGCCCGATGCTTCAATTAGTGCTGATGCGATTGTCGGCTTTCCTGGAGAAACTGAGGCGCAGTTTGAAAACACGCTCAAATTAGTGGCAGATATTAGTTTCGACCATTTGAATACAGCTGCTTATTCTCCGCGTCCCGGAACTCCCGCTGCTTTGTGGGATGCACAATTAAGTGAAGAAGTCAAGAGCGATCGCCTACAAAGATTAAATCATTTAGTCGCCACCACAGCTCAAGCGCGATCGCAACGTTATTTAGGTAGAGTTGAGGAAGTTTTAGTCGAAGACCAAAACCCCAAAAACCCCCAGCAAGTGATGGGGAGGACGCGAGGAAATCGTTTGACGTTCTTTGATGGCGATATTATCCAGCTTAAAGGGAATTTAGTTACAGTCAAAATTACCGAAGTACGGGCTTTCAGTTTGACAGGAGAACCGATAGAGGCGCGTCAATTGGTAGTTGGTTGACAGTTGACAGTTATCAGTGTAAAAAGCTGACTGTAACCGAAGGTGCGATCGATTGAGGATTGCTGTAACTGAGTTGTTTTTACCGAACCCAAGGAACAAAAGTCAAAAGTCAAAAGTTAAAAGTCAAAACTTCGTATAACGGCTAACATCTGATACTGATAACTTTGAATAGACGTTAGATGTAACGTCCATACACTGACAACTGATAACTGACAACTGATAACTAAATCATGCAAGTTCGTAATTCTTACACTAGACTTTTAGTTACCGATTTGAAAGCTTGCTTTGCTTTCTATCGGGATATTTTGGAATTTAAGGTAATAGTAGATGCGAGTCAGGAAGGATATGCTGAGTTTGCGGCTGGAGATATGAAATTAGCAATATCGCAGCGGCAAGAAATGGCAGGAATAATCGGTAGCGATCGCCTCCCACTTCATGCAGAATGCCAAGATCGCGCCGTATTAGTTTTTGTAGTTGCCGATGTAGAAACAGTTTGTCACGAATTAAAACAAAAGGGAATTAAATTGACTAGAGAGCCAATGGCTAATCCTAGTTACGATCTCAAAACTGCTTATCTACGCGATCCTGATGGAAACTTAATTGGGATTTATCAATACATGATTTAATCGAGTTGACGATCGATAGGTCGGCAATTGAGTTGACAATATAGCTCTCATTGTTCTACCTTGAAATATGCATGAGGAACTATCGCTCGTTGAAAATACAAAGCAGAAATTAAGAAAGTAGCGAGTGTAAGAATTAAGCGATACTTTTCTTGTTCTCAGCTAGCTGTATCGCACCAAATTGAGTTTGGTTAAAAATTTCAAACCAAAACGTACAACTAACAATTCGATCGCGCAATAGAGTAAACCAATTCAGCAATTGGAAAGTTTTATGACATCTGTGCAAAATTCTCGTGTGTGGTTGATTACAGGTAGTTCCAGTGGTTTCGGGAGAGCGATCGCTCAAGCAGTATTAGATCGGGGTGAGAAAGTCGTGGTAACAGCACGAAATCCCCAAAATGTTGAAGATATTCAGACAAAATATCCCGATCGCGCTCTAGCAGTGCAGCTAGACGTGACTCAGCCAGAACAAGTCAAGGCAGCAGTAGAAACGGCGATCGCTAAATTCGGATGCATTGACGTACTGGTAAATAATGCTGGCTACGGTACGATGGGGGCGTTGGAAGAACTCAGCGATGAAGCAACTCGCCGCCAGTTTGAAACGAATGTTTTTGGGGCGCTGAACATGATGCGAGCAGTGCTACCCTCAATGCGACAGCACCGCAGTGGATACATTCTCAACCTTTCTTCGGTGGGTGGTTTTGTGTCTTTTCCTGGTGCTGGAATTTACTGTGCGACTAAGTTTGCTCTAGAAGCCTTGTCTGAAGCACTTGTCAAGGAAGTAGAGTCGTTAGGGATTAAAATTATCATCGTCGAACCAGGGGCGTTTAGGACGGATTTTAACGGGCGATCGCTCGTCCTAGCTGATACGCAAATCGCAGACTACGAACCTATAGTTGGTGGTTTCCGTCAGTGGCTGCAAGATATGGATGGCAAGCAACCGGGCGATCCCGTCAAAGCAGCCGAGGCAATGATTCAAGCCGTAAATAGCGATAACCCACCTTTACGACTCGCTTTAGGTGCAGATGCCGTGGGTGCAATTGAAACAAAACTAGAATCAGTCAAGGCAGAGATGGAGGCTTGGAAAGACGTAGCCGTGAATACGGCTTATGAAGGGGCAGCTGTCGGCGCGATTGGAGGTTAACTTCTATATCCACTCCATACCCATACAATTCATGAAAGCAATTCGGATGCACGCTTATGGTGGCGCAGATGTCTTGAAGTACGAAGACGCACCGCTACCTCTACCCGCAGCAGATGAAGTTTTAATTCGGATTTATGCAGCAGGAGTAAATCCTGTAGATTGGAAGATTCGCGAGGGATATGTGGGCAAAACCTTCAATTTACCCCATATTCTCGGTGCTGATGTTGCGGGAGTTGTGGAGTCTGTCGGTGATGCCGTGCAGCGACTGAAGCCAGGAGATGAAGTGTACGGCTACGCTAGCTTGCGGCGGGAAGGTACGTATGCTGAATACATCGCTGCTAAAGAATCGGAAGTCACGCTAAAACCCGAAAGTATCGACTTTATTCAAGCAGCAGCTTTACCAGTGGCAGCGCTGACATCCTGGCAGGCAATGTTTGATACGGCGTACTTAGAGGCAGGACAAAAAATTCTGATTCATGCTGCATCTGGTGGAGTCGGATCGATCGCCGTGCAATTAGCAAAAGCCAAGGGTGCGCGTGTTATTGGTACGGCTTCTGCTCGTAATACTGAATTGATCCGCAAATTGGGAGTAGACGAAGCAATAGATTATCAGGCAACACCTTTTGAAGATGTCGTGCGCGATCTCGATGTGGTTCTAGATACAATTGGTGGTGAAACGCGATCGCGATCGCTCAAAGTTCTCAAACCAGATGGGATACTCGTTTCAATTGTCGGCTCATCACAAGAAAGTGCCAGCGTGCGAGTTGCGATTACCCACGTACAACCAAATGCGGCGCAATTAGATGAAATTACCACTTTCATCGACTCAGGGCAAGTTAAACCGTATGTCGAAACCGTACTACCCTTGAGCGAAGCCGCACAAGCACACCAGTTAAGCCAAAGCGGACGGACGCGGGGTAAAATCGTGCTGCGGGTTGACTAAAGGAAGAAAGCAGTAAATTTTTCTCCGATCGCCAAGTCGCTGCATACTAGTATCTATACTTAAATGAGTTGGTGTATTCGATCGATCCAACTTACAATCGGGCATGGAAAATCCTCGCCAACTAGCTTTTATCGCTCTCAAGGCAGTACATCGCGATGCTTATGCAGATGTCGCTTTAGATCGGGTACTCAGTCAATCGAATTTAACCGCCATCGATCGCCGTTTGGTAACAGAATTAGTTTACGGTAGCGTTAGGAGAATGCGATCGCTCGATGCTTTAATCGATCGCTTAGCCAAAAAAAAATCTCACCAGCAACCCCCTGACTTACGCACTATCCTCCATCTCGGCTTATACCAGCTGTGCTACCTCACTCAAATTCCCTCCTCTGCTGCTGTCAACACGACAGTAGAATTGGCGAAAACTAATGGTTTATCTGGATTGAAGGGGTTTGTCAATGGGATTTTGCGTCAATTTATTCGGGAGTCGGTAGGGGCGGGTTTCCAAACCCGTCCGTACGGGAGTCGGGAGTCGGGGGACAAGGGAGAGGGGAGAGACAAGGGGGATAAGGGGGAAAAACAACCAACTACCAACTACCAACTACCAACTACCTATTACCCATTACCAGAAGATCCAGTTGAAAGACTGGGAATTCTACACAGTTACCCTAATTGGATGATTGAATTGTGGTTGGAACAGTTGGGTTTGGTAGAAACAGAACAACTGTGCGAATGGTTTAATCAACCGCCAGCGATCGATCTACGAGTTAATACTTTACAAACTTCTATCGAAGAAGTAGAAACGCAGTTGCAAGCAGCAGGGATGTCTGTCACTCGGCTTCCTCATCTACCCCAAGCTTTGAGGTTGACTGGAAGTATTGGTGCAATTCAGAACTTACCTGGATTTAGTGCGGGATGGTGGACTGTACAAGATAGTAGCGCTCAACTTGTGAGTCACGTACTCGATCCGCAAGCAGGAGAAGTTGTCATTGATGCTTGTGCTGCACCTGGAGGTAAGACAACTCACATAGCCGAATTAATGCAAGATCGTGGGACAATTTGGGCTTGCGATCGCACGACATCTCGTTTGAATAAACTTAAAACAAATGCCGAACGCTTACAATTGCGATCGATAAAAATTTGTCCCGGCGATAGCCGTTCTTTGCCTCAATTTACGAATATAGCCGATCGCGTGTTGCTCGATGCTCCCTGTTCTGGATTGGGAACTTTGCACCGCCACGCCGATGCTCGTTGGCGACAAACACCCGCATCGGTACAAGAACTTGCTAACCTACAAAAAGAACTACTCGATCGCACGGCTACCTGGGTTAAACCTGATGGTATTCTTGTCTACGCCACTTGCACTCTTCATCCTTTAGAAAATGAAAGAGCAGTGGAATGGTTTTTATCAAGCCATCCCCAATGGCAAATCGATCCTCTTCCACCCAATTCTCCTGCAACTCCATTTTTCACCGCCGCTGGCTGGCTGAAGTTATTCCCCCATCAGCATCAAATGGATGGCTTTTTTATGGTTCGATTGAAGAGAAGGGAGCAGAGGGCAGGGAGCAGGGAGCAGGGGGACGAGAGCTGAGGGAGAGTCGCCCTGCTGGGGGAGCTGAGGGAGCAGAGGAGCAACAACTGTCAACTGTCAACCAATACCAATTACCAAAAATGACTAATAATTCTAATACCAAAAGTTTAATGAAAATCTTGATCGGTGCTGCTTGGTTGGACGGCAAAATTCAACCGGAGGAAAGGAAATATCTTCAGCAAGTCGCTCAAGCAAAAAATTTGGCTGACGATCCAGAGATTCGACCTTTACTCAACGAACTCCGAACAGTACAGCCTACAGAATGTTATGAATGGATTCAAGCATATTTAGGCGATCGCCCTAATGAAACAGCTTACCAAAGTTTGATTGAAGCTATTGGCGGCTTAATTTATAGTGATGGCAATGTTGCCCTAGAAGAAGCTCAATTGCTTAACAAAATAGAGTCTTCTTATTCAGAAGAAACAGAGCATCATTCCATCCACAATTCCGCAATTCACGCAATCCAAAATCTCTACCGTCGTTGGGTAGAGACTCAAAATTAGTCATTAGTCATTGGTCATTTGTCATGAGTGAGTGGTGCTTAGCTAGTGGCTAGTAATTAGTGGTTAGCGGCTGAATTTTTCATCAATTTACTCCCCACCAGTCACCAATCGCTAATAACTGATAACAGACGTTACATGTAACGTCTCTACACTGACTTCTGACTTCATTGTTACTTTGGTTCGCCAACTCCTGGAGTTTCTTCTTTTTTCACTTCTGGTACTACGCCGGGACGCTCTTTATCTTCCCAACCTACAGGACGCTTGGAATTGTACCAAGCAACTGAACCAATTGTCGCAGCAGCAATAAAACCAACTACATATACTAGAGTTGCAGAGATTGGAAAGTGGGGCTGATTTACTGCCGCATCTGCTGCTGCTTGCATTAATATTTGCATAGTCATAATTTCCTCAAATTGCTAATACTACTGTTTAGACCCTATATAAACAGAGTACCATTTCCATCCTCCCCAGGAAAGAAGCAGCAAACAGCGATCGGTGACCAGCGACCAGCGACCAGTTATCAACCACCAATTACCAATTACCGATTAGCTTCCCAACAAACAAGCTACTGGAAACAGCAGATATTCTAAAAAAAATAGCTTCCAAATGAATTGATAGCAACTGGCGATCGCGCTTTTATCTTGTAAGTTTACTTGACGGCTGCGCCACCATAGCAAAGCTAAGAGTAATAAGTGGGTACTGATGAGAAAAGTTGAGTTAACTGAGGGAAGTCCTCGAATGTCTGCAATTATTATACCTACATAACATGTAGCTATTACCCAAAGTGCTAGGTTAAAAACTTTTTCTTTCCCTAAAGCGATGGTGAAAGTTGTGATGTGATACTGGCGATCGCCTTCCAAATCGGGAATGTCCTTAAAAATTGCGATCGCAAAGGTAAATACCACAATAAATAAAGTTAGCGTCCAAACCGAGCTAGGAATTCCTAAAATTCCTTGCCATAACCAGTTGAAATGTAGAAATAATCCTAAATTAACTATTGCTCCTCTAACAGAAAAAATGCATAAAGCTGCCCAAAAAGGAAATCTTTTTAAACGGATTGGTGGTAAAGAATAAGCTGTTCCAATTGCTAAACTTATTGCTACCATGCCAAATAAATACCATCCAGCAGTCCCAGCTAATACCAGCGCCAAAATTCCCGTTATGGCTATTAAAATTTGACCTGTACGCCGTGAAAACTCACCAGATGCTATTGGTAAATGGGGTTTATTAATTTTGTCAATTTCAACATCTTCTAGTTGATTCAAGCCAACAATGTAAATATTACCGCACAGACAAGCAATCCACGCCAATAAGAAGGGGTGTAGGGGCGGGTTTAGCCAATGAATTATGCGTTCGATAAGAGAACTATCGGCAAAACCCGCCCGTACAGGAGTCGAGAGTTGAATTATGCGTTCGATAAGAGAACTATCGGCAAAACCCGCCCGTACAAAAGTCGGGTGTGGGGAAAGATCGATCTGCGCATCAAAGGCAATTAAATACATTCCTAAGACGCTTAAACTCGTACCGATAATTGTGTGGGGACGCGAGAACTTCCAAAAAGCGTAAAGCCACTCAGCCAAATTTAATCGCTTTACTTTCGGCGTTCTCTGCGTCTTGACGGTACGTTTCATTACTTAATCCCACATAACAAGCCAAATCGAATTAAACCACGCTGGTAGCCCCGCTGCATCAACCCCAGAGATAGTGCTGCTTGAATTGTTTCCCACCCAGATAAAATTAAACCTAATATTGCCGTGGGATTAAGAGCAGAATCGATGACTACATCCCAAAATGGCGCTACGGCAGTTGACCAATCTGCGGTACGGATGCTGTTTAAATTAAGATTGCGGGCGATCGCTTCATATTCCGGTAAGGCGATCGTGTAAGGTAAATGATATACCTCGTAAATCTCGTTTAGATGTTTTTGCTCGTCTGCTGTCAGAATGCCTCCTGACTTAGCATCCGTAGGGCGATGACACCAAGTTACCATTATCAGTTTTCCCCCAGGTTGCAGCACGCGGTAGCACTCTTGCATGAACTTAACTTTATCGGGCATATGTTCGCCGCTTTCTAATGCCCACACAAAGTCAAAGCTGTTGTCTGTAAAAGGCATATTCTGAGCATTTGCAACTAAAAATTCGGTTTTTTGACTCAAACCCATAGTTTGAGCGCGTTGAGTCGCTCTATTCGCTTGAAATGGACTGAGAGTAATCCCCGTGGCTTGGGCATTGTATTTTTGGGCAAGATACAGCGAACTACCACCTATACCGCAGCCGACATCGAGGATATGCTGTGCTTGCTCTACGTCTGCCCATTGCAGCAGTTCTTCAATCAAATCGATTTGTGCCTGTCGCCGCTCTTTTCTCTGTTTTCCATCTGTGCCATAGTAGCCATGATGCATGTGTTCCCCCCACATCTGTTCCCACAAACTAGAGGAGGAATCGTAAAATTGCCCAATCCGCTCGTAAAGTGTTGCACTCATCACAACTCAGTATTAACGCAACCCGCAATTAGCCTACCATAAAGAATTCGGAATTCGGAATTCGGAATTCGGAATTAATTCCTCTTGCTAACTACTAACTAACAATTACTAATTACCACTTACCAAAAATAATGACTGTTCCTCGAACTATTTCTTTAGGATTTTTAGCGGTGATCGCTGTTGGAACTCTGCTATTGATGATGCCTTTTTCTTCTAGTAGCGGTGATTGGACTAACCCAATTGTGGCGCTGTTTACGTCTACTTCTGCTGTTTGTGTCACTGGGCTATCTGTAGTAGATGTGGGGACTTATTTCTCGTTTTTTGGACAGGTAGTTTTAGTTGCTTTGGTACAAATTGGTGGTTTGGGTTACATGACAGCTACCACTTTTTTGTTAGTTTTGATTGGAGTGAAATTTGGGCTGCGCGATAAAGTCGCAATCCAACAAGCACTCGACCGAACAGGTTTATCTAATAGTGCCGATTTAATCCGTTCGATTATTGGCGTAACGTTGATTTTTGAAATTACGGGAGTTTTTCTACTTCTACCAGTTTTTACACCTCAATATGGACTCGATCGCGCCCTGTGGCTATCTATTTTTCACAGCGTGAATTCTTGGAATAATGCTGGTTTCAGTTTATTCAAAGATAGTTTTATCGGTTTTCAATCGTCAATTTTATTAAATTTAGTCGTCACGGGATTGATTATCTTTGGCGGTATTGGTTATGGAGTCCTTTTTCAACTTTATATCTATCTGCGCGATCGCCTCCAACATAAGCCAGAAAGAGTTGTGTTTTCCCTCGATCTGAAAGTGGCAATTAGCACGAGTTTGGTTTTATTGATCGGAGGTACACTTGCTTTCTTTTTAATCGAGTCAAGAAACCCTAATACTTTTGGTAATCTCAGTTGGCAAAATAAAATATTAGCTGCTTGGTTTCAGTCTGTGACTCCGAGAACGGCTGGATTTAACACAATTGATATTGGCAAAATGACTAATGCTGGCTTATTTCTTACTATTGCTTTTATGTTTGTTGGTGCAAGTCCAGGTGGTACGGGTGGAGGTATAAAAACGACAACTTTGCGAGTGCTAACTAGTTGTACCAAGGCAATTCTACAAGGGAAAGAGGACGTGCTACTCTACGAGCGTCAAATTCCACTTAACCTGATTTTAAAAGCTGTTGGCGTACTAGTTGGTTCGATCGCCACTGTAATATTAGCGACTATTTTAATTTCCTTGACTGACCCGAACATAGATTTTATTCAAATCTTGTTTGAAGTCGTTTCTGCTTTTGGTACTGTAGGACTTTCGACGGGAATTACTGCTAACATTTCTGCGGCGGCTAAGTTAGTCTTAATCGCCACCATGTTTATCGGACGGGTAGGTATTTTGTTACTCATAGGAGCCGTACTAGGAGATCCTCGCCCTACTGCTATCCACTATCCCGAAGAAAATTTACTTGTAGGTTAAATCGCTAGAAACAAGTTATATCGGAAGATCTAGGCAAACCTGCTGTTTTTGAGTTGTAAAGGTATATATTTGAATTGGAACGATTTAGCAACTTTACTTCACAGAAGAAGTAAAGCCGATTGAAGCAAAGGTATAAGCGTGTGAATCTGTCGTCTTTAGGTTTTTTTCGCAGTCTCCGCAAAGATAACCACCAATTTGCGGTCATTGGTTTAGGACGGTTTGGGCGTGCTGTCTGCTCTACTTTACATCGGTTGGGTTATGAGGTATTAGCTACGGACATTGATGAGAAAAACGTCAATCAGGTCATGAGCGAACATATTGCAGCTCACGCCGTACAACTTGATTCTACTGACTCTGTAGCGTTAAAAGAAGCGGGAATTTACGAGTTTGATACGGTCATTGTTGCAATTGGTAACTATATACAAGAAAGTATTATTACGACGCTGAACTTGAAAGAAGGTGGCGTACCGCATATTGTGGCAAAAGCATCTTCAGCAGTTCATTGCAAATTGTTACATCGCGTTGGCGCGGATCACGTTGTCTTTCCTGAGTATGAAGCAGGATGCGAGTTAGCGCGATCGCTCACCAAACCAGCTATTCTCGATCGCTTCGATCTCGATCCAGATAATAGCATCGTTGAAGTCATCGTACCTGACGAATTTCATGGCAAAACAATCGGCGATCTACAAATTCGCAACCGCTATGGTTTAAACTTGCTAGCGGTGAGTCATGATGGCAAATTTGAAATCAACCCCGATCCTAGAAAACGCTTAGAGAAGGGTTCTGCTATGGTTGTTATTGGTTGTAATAAGGACATTAATCGCTTGCCAATTTAACCCAGCTTGCCCCTATAGATGTCATAATTTTTTTCCATGCGATCGCTATCTACCTGTCACTTTTGTGTCACATTCACTCATTAGTATGTTTGTAAGTAGACTCTATGTCTGCTCCTCACACCACACTTCAAGGCAACCCTTCCGCACCACGACGGGAGGGTTTTTTATTTCTGGTTTTTATTGGTAGAAGTGCCTGTCATGCGCCCCTACAAATAACGATCGTGTTTGCGATCCAAGAATTCGCGTAGTAAATACCAAAATAAAGCTACATTAATCGCAAAAACTATAAGTTTAATGGCAGATACACCTCGAATAAGTTCAAAGATTTCTACTGGCAAGCTAATTCCAACTAATATCAGGACTAAAATCGTTGCCCAAGCTTTTTCGTACCATAAGCCAACTGCTTCAATTATAGTCACTATGGCGTATACTCCCGTGACAACACCGCTAAACTCTAAAGTTTTAGGATTGAGAGCGAGGAGTTTTTCTAAGAGAAACTTAACGATCTCCCTCTTGCCTGTCAAAATATAATCATCGGCAAACGTCAATAAACTTTGGTACTTGTCTAAAGCTAAAAAGATGGCGATAGAAGCGATCGCTAGTATCAAAGCAGTTAAGCTTTTATAGATAATAATGGCAATTAGGGCGAGAGGCTTCTTTTGACTTCGGATTCTAGCCATAGCGTTAGATCGGCGATCGGTTACCAGTTCTCTAATTATTGCTGCTACTGCTGAGAGTAAAAGCTCTTAGAATCTGGTTAATGGATTAATCCTAGAAGCCAACCAAGCGATCGCCACCTGACTCAATTCTTCGCAATATCACTAAGCGATCCGTTTTTTAGCGAGGATAACGCTGCATCAACTCCCGTACTTGTTCGGCGTGATAAGAACTACGGGTGAGGGGTGAAGAAACCACTTGCAGGAAACCCAACGATTCACCATACTCTCGCCAAGCATCAAATTGTTCTGGAGCAATAAAACTATCTATTTTTAAATGCTTTTGGCTGGGTTGAAGATATTGTCCTAGTGTGAGAATATCGCAATTTACAGCCCGTAGATCTTGCATCACTTGGCGAATTTCAGCATCGGTTTCTCCCAGTCCTACCATCAAACCAGATTTGGTGTAGACAGAAGGAGCTAAAGTACGCGATCGCTCTAACAATTCTAAGGAGCGATCGTAGTCTCCTTGGGGACGTACTCGCCGATACAGGCGGGGAACGGTTTCTGTATTGTGATTTAAGACTTCTGGTTGCGCCTGTAAAATCGTCGCCAAAGCTTCCCAATTCGCACATAAATCGGGAATCAAGACCTCAATCGTAGTTTGGGGCGATACCTCACGAATCGCTTGAATACAGCCGACGAACTGAGATGCACCCCCATCCGATAAATCGTCTCTATTTACGGAAGTGATCACGACATGATTGAGCCGCAGCCGCCGAACTGCTTCAGCTAGGCGTTGTGGTTCTGTGGGGTCTAGGGGTTTAGGTTTTTTCTCAAAATCAATATCGCAGTAAGGACAAGCACGGGTACAAGCTGGTCCCATAATCAAAAATGTTGCCGTACCTGCATTGAAACACTCGCCAATATTAGGACATGAGGCTTCTTCGCAGACAGTATTGAGGGCTAAATCCCGCAAAATGTCTTTAACTTTACCGACGCGCTGCCACTGCGGCGCTTTTACCCGTAACCACTCTGGCTTAACAGTCACAATTAACTTTAACTATGGTTTATAGTCTAGATTTTATCAAGTTAGGGAGTGGTAGTTGGTAGTTGGTAATTGGTAATTGGTAGTTGGTAGTTGGTCACTGACTTGCTAAACGTCTCTACTTCTTCGCTTGCGCCAGCGGGAAGTGGGTTCTAAGCAACTGGTTTGTTGTTCTTGCCCTCGTCTTTGACAAATTATCTCTGCTGAATCAGATAATTGAGGATCGCGATAGGGGATTGCCGCACGGGTCTGTAAATGCTCTCGTTCTTCCTGAGACAGCGGGGGTAAGCCAGAATCATGCCAACTAGCTAGAGTACCAGGCGATCGCCTACCTACGGGTGATGTGGAGCCGATTTTCAATCCTGCTGTTTGTAAAGCCGCTCGTACAGATGCAGCACAGGAATAAGTTGCCAAAATTCCACTACTATGCATACATCGAGCTACGTATCCTAAAAATTCTACCGTCCATAGCTGAGGACACGTAGGCGGGGAAAATGGATCGAGAAAAATTGCATCTACCTGAAAACCAGATGCTTGTAATGCTTGAATCGTCTGCCTTGCATCGCCAAGTAGTAACTTTGCTTGTAGGCGATCGCTTGTAACTTGATGAGTTGTGGCTAACTGGGTTAATTTCGGTAAGAGTGGCGACCAGCTATCGAGGAGATTGTGGGCGATCGCCGCTTGGGGTACTGTTGGATCTAACTCTAAGCCCACGACTTCTACATGACAATTAGGATTCTCTTCCCAAATAGCTGCTAAAGCAGCAGCGGTATTGTAACCCAGTCCGTAACATACATCTAATAATCGTAAAGATTTTTGATGCCGCGCCTTTTGCCGTAGTTGTGTCGGTTCCACAAACTTAAACTCAGCTTCCTGACGCGCCCCAAACTGACTGTGATATGCTTCGCCAAATTCGGCTGAGAAAAACGTGTAAGAACCATCGGCTGTGATTTGAGGGAGCAGGGAGCAGGGACGAGCAGGAAGCAGGGAGTAGAATTCTCCTTGTCCTTCTTCTTTCTCCTGTCTCCTGTCTTCTGTCTCCTGTCTCCTCATCTTTTAAATATCCAACTCTACCAAGTTGAGGCGAGAACCATAAGTTTCGATGAATTCGCGTCGAGGGGCAACGCGATCGCCCATTAATACGGTAAAGATCCGGTCGGCTTCGGCTGCGTCTTCGATCTCTACTCGTTTGAGGGTGCGGGTTTCATTATTCATGGTGGTATCCCACAATTGAGTTGGCATCATTTCTCCCAAACCTTTGAACCGCTGGATCGTATAGTTGGCGTTGGCAGGGAATTCAGCGATTTTTTGTTGCAGTTCGCGATCGCTATAACAATAGTAGTGATTGCGTCCGCGTTCTAGTTTATATAGTGGCGGACAAGCAATATAGATAAACCCTTGCTCGATCAGTTGTCTTTGATAGCGATAGAAGAATGTCAGCAACAAAGTTCTGATGTGCGCTCCATCCACGTCAGCATCGGTCATGATCACGATTTTGTGATATCGCAGTTGGGATGAATCGAATTCTTCGCCCTTTACACCCAAACCTAAAGCGGTGATCAATGCTTGGATCTCGGTATTCTTGTAGATTTTGGCATCGTCGGTTTTCTCAATATTGAGAATTTTACCGCGTAAAGGCAAGATGGCTTGGTTGCGGCGATCGCGTCCTTGTTTGGCACTCCCACCCGCTGAATCGCCTTCTACGATGAAGATTTCCGATTCGCCGGGATCTCTAGAACTGCAATCTGCTAGCTTTCCTGGTAGGGGCGAAGACTCTAGTACTGATTTACGCCGCACTAATTCCCGTGCGTGGCGTGCGGCTTCAGCAGCTTTGAAAGCTTGAATCGCTTTATCTAAGATCGAATCAGCAATGCTGGGGCGAAATTCTAAATATTCCGTCAGCACTTCCCCCACTAACGAATCAACAATCCCCCGTACTTCCGTGTTACCGAGTTTTGTCTTAGTTTGCCCTTCAAACTCTGGATCTGGGACTTTGACCGAAATTACCCCTGTTAATCCTTCACGGACGTGTTCGCCGCTGAGGTTGGGTTCGTTATCCTTGATTTTATTTCGCTTGCGGGCGATCGCATTTAGCGTCCGCGTCAAAACTGTTTTCAGCCCTTCTAAATGCGTCCCACCGTCCACCGTGCGAATGTTGTTGGCAAAGCCTAACAAGTTATCGGTATAGGCATCCGTACACCACTGCAAAGCGACTTCAACTTGGACGTTGTTGCGTTCCCCTTGGACGAAGATAATTTCTTCATGTAAGGCTTGCTTGTCGTTGTTGATGTAGCTGACGTACTCGCGAATCCCACCCTTGTATTCGTAAGTCTCAACTTTTGGTTCTTGGCTTTTGAGTAGTTCTAAACGGTGGTCGGTAAAGGTAATTCTTACCCCTGCATTTAGATACGCTAGCTCTCGCAAGCGACCAGCCAGCGTGATATAGTCAAATTCCGTACCAACTGTAAAAATTTCTGCGTCGGGTTTGAACCTAACTCCAGTTCCAGTCTTTGCTTCTTTAAAAGACTTGGTTTGCAGTTCTCCCATCGGTACGCCCCGTTCGTAGCGTTGGGTATGTACCTTTTTATCCCGCCAAACCGTAACTTCTACCCATTCGGATAGCGCGTTAACGACAGAAATCCCAACTCCGTGCAAACCGCCAGAAACTTTGTAACCACCACCGCCAAATTTACCTCCGGCGTGTAATACTGTCATCACGGTTTCTAATGCTGATTTCCCCGTTTGCGGATGGGTGTCGGTAGGAATGCCGCGACCGTCATCGACCACTTGTACTGAGCCGTCAGCGTTTAAGTCGATTTCTATGTGAGTACAATATCCTGCTAGAGCCTCATCAATGGAGTTGTCTACCACCTCGTATACTAAATGGTGGAGTCCCCTCGGTCCAGTCGTCCCGATATACATCCCTGGTCGTTTGCGGACGGGTTCCAGACCTTCCAAAACTTGAATTTGCTCGGCGCTGTAGCTGCTCGTCATGCAAGGGAGTCTCCGATAATGAGGTTAAATTAACCAATGATATCTAAAATAAGAAATCGTACCAAAATTCTAACACAATAGGCTTAAAGACGACTCTAGGGCATTCTAAAGAGCAATTTATCTAGGGGATGTACCAAACTGATATTTCGCATAGATTTGGCTTGATTACAATCTGTGGAGCAACCGCCACGGGTAAATCAGGGTTGGCAATAACTATCGCTCAAAGACTTAATTCTGTCATTATCAGTGCCGATTCGCGTCAAGTTTATCGCGAATTTAATCTTGGCACGGCTAAACCTACTCCTAGCCAGCAACAACTCATACCTCACTATTTAATTGACATTTGCGATCCCACTGAAACTTTTACCGTGGCGGAGTATCAGGAGCAAGCACGCGAGTTGATTGAAAAATGGAGGAGTACAGAGACGTTGCACGCAACGTCTCTGTACCTATTCCCTCTCCTAGTAGGTGGAACTGGGTTGTACATCCGTTCTATCGTGCGGGGAATGAAGATTCCTAGAGTAGCATCACAGCCAGAATTGCGATCGCAACTTCTATCTTTGGGTCAAAAGCAGCTTTACGCCTTGTTGCAACAAGTCGATCCGGTAGCTGCAACTAAAATTCATCCCAACGATCCCACTCGAACTGTCAGAGCTTTGGAGGTATTTTACGTTACTGGTCGTCCAATCTCGACGCAACAGGGAGAAAATCCCCCATGTTATCCAATTTTACAAATTGGTTTGGACTGTGAATCGAATGCCCTGACTCAGCGAATTTCTCAGCGTACAGAACAAATGGTAGCTGATGGTTTGGTGGCTGAAGTTGAGTATTTGTGTCAAAAATACCGCATGGATTTACCTTTACTCAATACGTTAGGATATCAAGAGTTCAAGCAATATTTAGCTGGCGATCTCTCCTTAGAAGAAGCAAAAAAATTAACTGTATTGCATACGCGACAATTTGCTAAACGACAGCGAACTTGGTTTCGAGCATATCCTCAAATTGAATGGTTTAATGCTGACAGTCCCGATTTAGTAGAAGGAGTGTGGCAGCGAATTCAGGATTTCATAGCTCAACTAAATCTGAAAGAAAACACACGATTCTAAAATGTGAAAACACGCCGCTTTGCTCTTTTCGCCTTAGCAATTACCAGCGTTATCCTCGGAGGATGGATTTGTTCTCCTGCTACTATTATACCTCCTGCTAATCTCATTAATCCAGTTAGTATTTATCTCGTTGATTATGGCTTTCACGGAAGATTAATTCTACCTAGTAATCGCGATAAATGTCTGGAATATGCCTATGGTGATTGGAGATATTTTGCTTTAAATCAACAAGATTGGTTGACTGGAGCAGCAGCATTATTTTTACCAACTCAAGGAGCTTTAGGACGCAAGTTAAAAAACTGCGATCGCTTGTATTTATTAGCCACTCAAAAAGATAGTTCTTTGCTTAGCATTACTGTAGAAAAAGCAAAAGTCGATCGCTTGCTAAAGGTTTTAAATTCATATTTCGATCGCCCTGCTACTATGCAAGTAGAAAATTCTCACACGAGAATGACCCTAGTTCCCTACGATCGCACTTATACCGTGCTGCACAATAGCAATCATGAATTAGTGCAGTGGTTGGAAAATTTAGGCTGTCGCGTTGAAGGTTTTGTCTTATGGGCAAACTTTAAATTAGGGAGTAGGGAGTAGGGAGCAGGGAGCAGGGAAGAATAACAACCAATGACAAATGACAAATTTAGATTTATTACAAGATTTTAACAAAATCACCTAATTCTGTTGCAGTTTGTAACTAATTTTGTATACCAAAACACTGTTCCTTTAGACTGATGGGAATTGAAAGTTTTGGATATACATATATGCAGATACAAAATTTAAACTTTGCAGACGCGATCGCTTTTATATCTGCCATTGCCTGTATTGCTGGTCTGTTATTGCTTTCAGGAGCTAATTCAGCAGAGGTAAACGAGCTAGAAGAAGCAGAGCAAAATTTGTTGCAGATGAGCTTTACTTACTGGTTGCTTTACTGCATCTGTTTGGGATTACAAAAAATTACCTTACCAGATTGGGAAGTTTTGTTAATGAGTTTAAAACTCACTGCGGCTTTGTCCTACTTTCTTACCTTTGCTTGTATTCTTTGTCTACCCCTACATCGATTTGCCGTGCGACAAGTAGAAGAGTAAATCAGTAGAGAGTGGCTAGTGGCTAGTGGCTAGTGACTAGTGGCTAGGTTTTGATTTCAGTCTAGTTACAAGTCACGAGTCACAATTAGATTGCGCACCACTCACAAATGACAAATAACACTATTTTAAAACATTCGTCACTGCTGTTACTAATTCATCCTGGCTGAGAGTCGTCAGGATGAATACTTCTTGTACAGTCTTGCCTTGGCGTGCTATGAGTTTAAATCCACCACGAATCGGCACGGAAATACGAAGTTGCATTTTGGGAGAGTGACCTTTTACCCGTCCAATGACTCCAGGGGTAATTGTTTGAATCCCATCAACGCGAGTCAGGCGTTCTAGCACTGGAATTAAACCTGGAATGTGGGTTGAGTGATTCCAGACCAGCCGACCGTTAGTATTACCCATAAATAGGTTAATAAGTTTTAATATTTCATTTTAATATTTAACCATTTATTGTCCTAAGCTGCCTCTAGTGGAGCCATAGTTAAGCCAGCACGCCGAAGTTGCTGATGATAGAGTTCTGCTTGTTCTTGCGGTCCCACCCAAACGATCGCCTGACCTTCGTAGTGAACTTGATTGGTTAATTCCCAAGCGCGATCGCCCGTCATACCAGGTATATACTTCATCAAACACTCAGCTACATGCTGAAACGTGTTGAAATCATCATCTAACACGATTACCTTGTAATTAGGATATAGCTTGCTGACGACTTGAGACGATTTCTCAGGTGCGATCGTCGGTGCTGTTGCCATCCCGTAAACTGTTGTAGAAACTACCCTGTTCATAGCACGACAGACAGAACTTCACAAAAATACATTCTCTCAAGATAGCAAGGAATGGGCAGTGGTTGACAGTTGACAGTTGAGTGTGCAAAATTGCGACTTGCGACTTGTCTCCCTTATCCTTCAAGTCTCCCTTGCCCCCCTTGTCCCCCTTGTCCCTCCCTGCTCCCCGCTCCCTGCTCCCCGCTCCCTGCTCCCCGCTCCCTGCTCCCTATTCACCGCCAATCATCCCAATCTAGATTGAAAATTGATGTATCTGGGAAGGCTGTAGGATTATTGTTTTGTTGGAGGCGATATTGCAGCTGTTCGAGTAGGGGTTCTCGTCTGGGTAAGTCGTCTACGAGTTGATAAGGGGCGATCGCTTTTTCTAAGCTAAAAGCAGCAGTGGTTCCGGCGGCTGCACCTACAGACCATTCAAAAGAATGTACCCGATAAGCAGCAGAGGCGATATGACTGGTAGCAATACTTTTTCCAGCTACGAGTAAATTATCGATCTTTTGAGGAATCATCGCTCTTAAGGGAATTTGGAAGGGATAAGCCTCACCCGCACCTTGGCGTTCCCCTTCTCGTTCGGTGTTTCCTGGAAGTTCGGGGGGACTTTTGGTCATGCAGGGATGAAAGTCGATCGCATAGTGACCGATCCCTACTGAGTCGGGAAAGATTGTGGAACGAGTCCGTCGGGCAATTTGTTCTGGTGGCTTAGTACTGGCGATCGCATTGATGGTTTCCAGTCCTGCCAAAGCGATTTTCAAACGGCGATACATCTGGGGAGATAAGGTCTGACGGTAGTAATCGTCATTGTAGTTGCGGCGAGAAATATCAATTTCCCAAACGGTAAAGCCTTCTGGCTGTCCCCAACTCGGTCTACCAATAATCCGTCGTCCTTCCCGCATGTAAGGATACTTAGACAAGCCGTGTACCGTTCCCATCGGCGAATCTAGTCCAGATAAATAGCGATTGTTTGGTTGGGGTTGTTTCACCCCGTCCCCCAGTTGCGAATCGGTTGTACCCGTCACCAACCAGTAAAAGTAAGCGATCGCGTGTTCTTCCGCTTTACGCAAGCTTTCTGTTCTCAGTCCCCCTAACCAATTTCCAGGTAGGAGTTGACCGCTTGCCTGCAACTGAGCGCGAGTATAGATTAAATTATCGGCAGCAGTACCAGGACGGTAATCGTTGCCCCACGTCCAATTCTGCATTGAAATATCATCTGGTACGGGGGCTTCAAAATTAATCCCTCCGAATGACATGGGTTCGCCGTCTTTCGGACTCCAAATGCGACGGTAGGTAAATACTAAAGGAAAGCTTGCTAAGCGCGGCAGTTCGTAGCTATAATAAGCAGAATATTGAGAGTAAAATGGAGGAATGTTGTGACCTATAGGGTCTTTAGTCGCCTCCATTGCAAAAGTATAAGTAAAGCCTTGAGTGCAGTAGGGATCGTTAGTCGCACTAGAGGCAGAAGGTTCTAAATAAGAACGGGCATCAATCCCCAGACGATAGGGGACATCTGCTAGCGCAACTAATTCCCCCGTCTCCGTTGCATCCACCACATACCAGTTGTATCTCGCCTCTCGCCTCGCCAAAGGTACAAACCGCAAAATTTCCTTATTCAACCGAGCTGAATTTTCGTAGCGATAGGAGTCTTCAATTGTTTGAGATAGAGGTAGGGTATTGAGAGGTGGCGCGCCAGCAGCAGGACTATGTTGAATTGCGATCGCGCCTTGAATAGTTTGTTGCGATCCAGCGCGGCTAATTTCTAGTTGCTTCACCACAGTGGCAGGAAACCATTTCAGCTGACCGCGACCCTTTTTTGCCGCATCCTGCAACATATCATAAAGAATTTCGTGACCGTCGTGAGGCAGGAAGCAAGAATCGCTCACCCAGCAATCACCAGGGTTTAAATTGCCATTATATTTATCGGCAATGCGTTTTCTTAGTTCTAAATAACCACGGGAGAAAAATAACTGCAACCGTTGGGTTCTGCGTTCGTCCAAAGCAGAAGTTCCCTGAGTCGAAATTTGTCCTCCCATCCAATCGGTAATTTCAGTCATGCAGACAGTCCGTCCTGCTAGCAATCCCTCGTATGCAGTGGCGACACCTGCAAGTCCTGCACCCGTAACGAGAATTTCGCATTCTACCGTTTGGTTGGGGGTTTTAGGTGGTGCGGAGAGGACGGAAAAAGGGATGAGGGGTGGAGTAAAGAAGGCTAAAACAAGACTGATAAAAGCCGCTAAGCGTCTGCGCTGCATAAGTTTGGAGTTGGCTTGCTACCAAAAGCTAACTGGCTCATTGACGTTAGCACTGCACGGCTGAGGTGACAAGTTTTTTGTAAGTGAAAGTAAAGTAGGTAGCGATCGCTCAGCTAACAATTAAAGTACTACGATACATTTCTAGCGACTGTGCCAGCTTGTTGCAACAGTTCGCGCACTTGTGTATCGGTAGTTTGGGGAAACTCAGCGTACCAAGAACCCACGCTGTAAAAAGGTGCAGGCGTTTCTACACAGACAATTTCATCGACTTGAGTGGCTAATTCTTGCTGGGTTTCAGGAGAAGCAACTGGCACGGCGATGACAATCGCCGCAGGTTGCTGTAACTGTAGTGCTTTCACAGCTGCCCGCATGGTTGCTCCTGTTGCCAGACCATCATCTACTAAAATGACTGTGCGATCGCGCAGTTGGGGAAAAGGAAGATTTTGCCGATAGAGCCGTTCCCGTCGCTCTAGTTCCTGTTGCTGTCTGGCTGTAACGCGATCGATTTCTGCTTCAGACAAGTGCAACGCTTCAATAATATCGTAGTTAAGCACTCTTACACCACCAGAGGCGATCGCCCCCATTGCTAATTCTTCTTGCCCGGGGACACCCAGCTTACGTACCAGAAACACATCTAAGGGTGCGTGTAATGCTTGTGCTACCTCAAAGGCGACTGGTACACCACCTCTAGGCAATCCTAGTACCAATACATCGCCACGGTTAGCATAAGCTAGTAACTTCTCAGCCAACGCTTGACCCGCTGTAGTTCGATTTTGGAATAACATGGCATTCTCCTCTCCCGAAGCTGCATATTTATTAGCTTAGGAGTTATTTATTTCTGTTCGCAGCTCCAAGATTTCCCATTCGCTTTTGCGTTACATATTTGCTGTCTACTCTAGCTACAGGTCGAGCGC
This sequence comes from Chroococcidiopsis sp. [FACHB-1243], assembly GCF_014696895.1. Lineage (NCBI taxonomy): Bacteria > Bacillati > Cyanobacteriota > Cyanophyceae > Chroococcidiopsidales > Chroococcidiopsidaceae > Chroococcidiopsis > Chroococcidiopsis sp. [FACHB-1243]. Next base: position 122,261 of record NZ_JACJQX010000016.1, read on the forward strand.
GATGAATCTTCTTTTATTACATTTTTACCTTAAAAGACTGAAAGCGCTTGTGTCTTTGACCAAAAGGATGAATTTCTTTTCTGCAAGCAAAAGCTGACTCGATCTATTTTAATGCGAGTTTTCTGGAGAAGATTCAACGCAATTTAGAAGTTATGTAAGAGTTTTAGCGCTGCTACAATACTCCTTGAATATCTACCTCATCTAATAAAACTGTTGTTTCAAAACCTATTCTGCCCATTTCTGGCGGGTTCCCCATATCCATTTCAATAGTATAAGACCAGGTTCCAGCAGTAGGTTTATATTGCTTGATTCTACCACTACCACCGATAAATCGAACTACGCGATCGCGGCTGAATTTTGGTAGCGAATGACGCTGCTCTACCCAAAGTTTACTTTTCATATTCTTTCCTAAGATTTTGATTATTCAATTGGACGGCGAGCGCGAATTTATAGCAGAGCTTATCGAATTGCTAGGTTTGTCCTCTGAGCTTGAGCTGTAGAAATTAATTGCCAACCTGCTTTATGTAATTTTTGATAAGTTGCCCATCCTTTCGAGCCGCCATCTATTTTGTAGTCGGGAACAGAATATTCAGGACAACTCGTATAAGGTTGCCAAGGTTTATCTGGCGATCGCCGTAGATATAAAACCTTTTCGCTATCAGCACCTAAGCGAGGAAACCAACACATTTGACCAGCCATTCTTCTAACCTCCTGACTGATTAAAATATCTATTCTGTAACTCTTGCAACTAAAATTTCGGCAAATTTGTCAAATATTTAGCAAAAAAATTATTAGTTACTCTGGCGAAGCTTATATATTTAGTTTTAATTCAAATGAAGTCAATCTCACTCTATCTCTAGTTCAAAAATATCAACACAAGAACGTAGCCGAAAGGATGAGCTTTATGCTTTAGTAACACGTTCAATCGATAACAATTATTAGTATTTATAAATTTTACTCAACAATTAAGTTCTATACAAACTGCATGAAGTCAGTTAACTAGAGCGGCGATCGCATAATTTGATTTTACAGTTATGCTACCAAGTTTAAAAAGTTTGATGTATTTATATTTCTCTTTTAACACACAAAATTAGTCCTCCAGAAAGAGTACACTCAGAGTTAAATACTGTAAAATGCAGTACGATTAGTTACGAATAACTAATGGTAGCAAAGTTGATAAAAACGATTGGGAATGGATTTATTACTACAATTGGCTGGTACGGGAATAATTGTTTTAACTCTTTTAGATATTTACCTAACTGTACTTTTTCATCGCCTCGGTAGTAGTGTTGTTAGTATGCCTTTGAACCGAGGAATATGGTATTTTTTGCGCCTAGTAACACAAGTCATTCCTAGCAAAAGCGAGCGCCTACTTGCTCATAGTGGCTCTATTATGATAGTTGCTATTTTAGCAGTGTGGGCGGCTTCACTTATGAGTGGATTTGCTTTAATTATTTTCCCAGAATTAGGTTCGGCAATTCAAGCTAGCGAAGGAAAAACGCCCACTGATTTTATCACCGCACTCTACTATAGTGGCTTTTCTTTCACTACTCTAGGAACAGGCGATCTAGTTCCAAAAACAGCTGCTTATCGATTACTAACTTTATTAGAAGCAGCACTGGGATTTTCTAGTTTTACAATTACAATTACCTACTTACTCTCAGTCTATAATGCTTTAATTACCCGCAATACATTTGCTCTCAGCTTATACCATCGTACTGATGGCACGGGGGATGCAGCAGAGTTATTAGCAAGACTGGGAGCTAGTGGCGAACTCAGTGGGATTCAGCAGGATCTTTCTAATATGGCGAGAGATGTGATTGAGTTACTAGAGCTACAACATTCCTATCCAGTCCTGATTTATTTCCGCTTTCGCGAAACATATTATACCCTACCGCGAGTCATACTCTTAGCAATAGACACGGCAACCCTGATTAAAAGCGCATTGAATGCTGAAAAATATCGTTCTCTATTACACTCTACAGCAGTAGCAGAATTGTGGGGTGGCAGTACGCATATTCTCTCCGAGCTATCTCAATCGATTCTACCCAAACACCGGATAAAATGCGATCGCCAAATGGAACTAGTCTGGCAAAAAAGATATTATGATGCAGTGGAAAGATTGAGTGCTGAGGGTATAGAAACAGCAACAGATCGAGAAGCAGGTGCAGAATTATACGTTGCTTTGCGGCGGAAATGGCAACCCCTTTTAACAACCCTCAGCAATTATTTAGCAGTAGACTTATAACGTGCTGCCTAAAATATTCCGATCAGTATGGGAATAGTAAATAGAACTAATAGCACTACCAGAATGAAAGGGATTAAGTTAACATTATGCGGTTTGTGTGATTCTATAATTAGATTTTCATCTTCTTCAAAACGAGCTAGACGAATTGCATCAGAAATTTCTTTGGCATCTTTGACGTGATGTAATGCTTTTTTTTCGCCATTCGGATATTCAAAAATAAAATAAGTTGGAACCTTAATCCAGTCACCTGTAATATCAGGTGCATCTACAGCAATTTGTTTAGCTTTGTCCACCAAAGTCTGTGGTTCTTTAGCAATGCGATCGCCTGGATTAACAGTTAAAATTGCGCTCTCGAATGGCTGATATGTTTTAGCTATCTTTGCCGAGGATTTTTTTAATGTTTTTTGACCGGATTTTTTCAAGTTGAAGCCAACCATAAAACTCTCCTCTCAGGTGAAGGAATTATCTCAGTCGTGCGTCAAGATTGAGGAGTATTCAAATAAGTTATCGTTACTTCGTATCGCTTTGCAAGTAAATGTTTTTTTCCAAACAAGGATGATATCTTACCAAGTTATAGCCAAACTAAAGTTATAGCCAAACTAAATTGTTACCCCACAAACTTGAGTTTTTCCTAAAGCGAGGCGTTTGAATGAAAAGACTGTTTCAAATTTATTACCAATATTATAAAAAATTGCTAGCGAAACTATATGTTTTCAACCAAAGAATTTATGAATATTGAAGAAACTTTAGATTCGCCACCTGCCACTAACTCTTACGCAGGCAGCCAAGCACAGAAAAGCGATCGCCCCACCAATGGCTCCTACAGAAGGGATAACGCTTTGCTCTGGGGGAAGGAGCAATCCTGATAGACTTTCTGCCCCAGCCATACCACCAAAGTACATTCCTACGCCAATTCCAGCTTGATGCGGTGCTACTAACATCAGGACAAAAGGAATTGCACCATTTAGCACGAGATTAAAAGCAACTAGCAAGCCTAGAATGGCAAGAATCAAAGTCAACCAACTGGGAATAAATACTGCAATTTGTAACAAGATAGCAGTTGCGATCGCACCTACACACATAGCACGTCGATTATCTATCCGCAGCGTCCAATCAGCAGTTGGCAAAGCTGCAAGTGCCAGCATAATCCCCACTCCTACCATTAACCAATTCACGTTATTTATTTCCAGTCGTAGCATCAGCATTTTAGACAAAGTAGCTGTTAAAAACTGCGTTCCCCAAGCGATCGCCATCCCACTTAAAAAAATTAAACTTAAAGCGATTTTGAGTGGTGGATTGTCTGTGCTTTTTTGTTCTATTGCTGCTTTAACGGTTAAATTTGCCCTTGCCAACGTTCCTGGTAAATTGACATATCTTAAAATAGCTGCCGCACCTAGCAATGAAAACGAACCGATTGCAAAAGCAAAAATAGTACCTAAATTTAACTCCAAATTTTGTGCAACTGGTTTAAAAGCTGTAAATAATCCGGCTACGAGAACTAACAAACTATTAGCTAACACTAATCCCTCTAGAGGGGCATAATTTCTTAGTAAAGATATTGCTGGGCTGCGAAATACTGTCATTGCCAGAGTCCAAGCTACCGATACTGCGATCGACACCCAACGAAATTCACCTAAACCCTTGCCGAAAACAACTACAGTCGGAATTGCTATGAACAAAATTGATGCTAGAACAACCCCTGCTGCTATGAGCGGAAAACGGCTACCAAACTGCTGTTTATCGCGATCGGACAAGCCTCCCATCAAAGGTTCTAGTACCACTGCCAATCCATTTCCAACCACGAGTAGAGCAGAACTAACAGGGGCGGGAAAGTGAGATTCTTCCAGTAATTTAGGCAAATACACGCTATAAATCAACCAAGTTAGCGCGATCGCCCCTTGCAAACCTGCCAATCCCCATACTTGCAACCACAATACTTGTACGGATAGATCTTCCTCCTGTTTCTCCATGCTCTATATCCTTTGTGTCTCAGTCGTTAGATAAAATTCAAAAACCTAAAATTTAACAACCTACAATATTTAAAGACACAAACTCACCAAAGCTTTTTCCGGCTAGATGCACTATTTTCTGGAAAAAATTTGGCAACGCTCAAGATTTTGATGCTCAATTGTTAAAGTCGATCTATCAATGAGGCTATTTCTATTGTGGGCGATCGCCACTTTATTTTTTAGATATACCGTCGCCCCTCTTTTCTCTAATAACTATAAAAAGCATTTCATTTAATGAATAAGTTGAATGTTTTTCCAAAAAAACTTTTCATAAAACGAAAAAGTAATAAACAACTCATGTTACTTAAATTATTGATTCAAAAATTGAAATCATTATCATTGACTTTAATTACAACTACCAATCACCAATTACCAACTACCAATTACCAACTCATTGCTATCGCGGTAGCAATTGGTCTATTCTAGTAAAAGTGTTAAGTTTACGAAATTTTACATACTGCTCCCTGTGCGCTCATGCAATGTATAGTTAACCGCCGCGCTCAATTTTCCGCCAGCCATCGCTATTGGTTGCCAGAGCTGAGCGAAACAGAGAACCAGCAACAATTTGGCTTATGTTCCCGCTTTCCAGGTCACGGACACAACTACGTCTTATTTGTTTCTCTTCTCGGAGAGTTAGATGAATATGGCATGGTGTTAAACCTGTCTGATGTCAAGCACGTAATTAAGCGAGAAGTGACTAGCCAGCTAGATTTTTCCTATCTCAATGACGTTTGGCAAGAATTTCAGCAAACGCTGCCAACAACAGAAAATATTGCCCGCGTCATCTGGCAAAAGCTTGCCTCGCACTTACCGATAGTCAAAATTCAGTTATTTGAACATCCTCAACTTTGGGCAGAATATCAAGGAAATGGCATGGAAGCACACTTAACTATTAGCACTCATTTTAGCGCCGCTCATCGGTTAGCTCATCCCGATCTCAACCAACAAGAGAATACAGAAATTTACGGAAAATGCGCTCGTCCTAACGGTCACGGTCACAATTACCACTTAGAAGTGACTGTAAAAGGGGAAATTCACCCTCGTACGGGCATGATTGTAGATTTGAGTGCATTGAACCAAGCGATCAAAGACTTGGTTATTGAACCACTCGACCACACTTTTCTCAACAAGGATATTGCCTACTTTGCCAAAGTCGTGCCTACGGCAGAAAATATCGCCGTATATATCTCAAATGTGCTGCAACAGCCAGTGCGAGAGTTAGGCGCAGAACTACACAAGGTCAAGTTGATTGAAAGTCCGAATAATTCGTGCGAAGTCTACTGTACTCCAGCTGATTCAATCAAGAGCGCGACTAAAGAACCAGCGTTAGCCCAAGTTTAAGTCGTAGAAGTAGAAATGGTAGCGATCGCGCTCGATCTAAATCAAAGTATCTCGCGATCGCTATCTATCTTGACGATCGCTTGCTAACCGTTTACTGCTTCCAAGCTTGCGGTTGCTGAAACGCATAGATATCTGCAATGACTCGTACCCAACCATCAGCGACAGAGGCAAGGATGCGATCGCCTTTTTCTTTTGTCGCTACGGTTGGGTCGCCTAAAACCCCTGTCTGCGTCAGATCGCGGGTTGCCCAAGCAAAAGGTAATTTCCCTTCCATTGACAGTAAACTATCTTCAGGTAAGCTGTGGGGATATTCTGTCACAGCCGCTTCCATTTTGACTTGTTCTGGTAAAATCGACAGCATCACACTGGTTTCAGCATCGCCTGCATGAATCCCAAACTCTTTCTCGCGATCGGAAAGTAACTCTCCGGCAATGTGGGGAACTCGCCAAGTAAAGAGGGGAAATACGAGAAAGTCTGCGTATTTGACGTGCAAATCCCGTGCGGCAATTTCCATAATTTGGGGTTGTCCGCCGTGAGAATTCATCAACACGAATTTGCGAAATCCGGCACGGTAAATACTTTCAGCAACTTCAATTAAAGTTGCAAGTAAAGTTGACGCACTTAGGGTAATCGTGCCAGGAAAATGCCAATGTTCGTTTGATTTACCGTAGTACAAAGGTGGTAGGGCATAAGCGGGAATGCGATCGCTTAATTGAGACAATGCCTTGCCTAAAACTGCCGTACCAATTGCAGCGTCCACAATTAATGGTAAATGGGGACCGTGTTGTTCGATTGCCCCCACGGGTTGAACGATGACAACATTCTCTTTATCCGGCATCTTTTGAATGTCAGTCCAAGCGAGATAAGGGAAAAATCTGTCGGGAGGAATGTAGCCGTGCATTAGTTATCAGTAAATGATGGTAATTGGTAATTGGTAATTGGTAATTGGTAATTGGTAGTTGGTAGTTGCGCCCTCAGTTCCCTCAGCTCCAGATCGCTCCCTTAGCTCTCTTCCCCGACTCCCGACTTCCGACTCCCGACTCCCGCAACCAGTAAATCTTCCGCCAAAGCGACTGCACCCCACAGTGGTGCTTTATCTCCCAAGGCGGCGGGGACGATCTCGAAGTGGACTTCGGGTAATGCTGTGGCTCGCGCTACGCGGTGGATAGCATTCCAAAAGCGATCGCCTGCTTTGGTGACGCTACCACCTAAAATAAACCGTTGGGGATTGATGAGGTTGGCGACGTTGCCAATTGCTACTCCCAAAGCCCAACCCGCTGTTTCTAATGCCTCGATCGCAATTTCATCTCCTTGGGTAGCGGCTTGACTGACCATCAGTCCGGTAATCTCATCAAGGTTATCGTGACAAAGCGATCGCAACAGCTTCCCTTTATCTGGATGTAAGTTTAACCGATCCTTGGTCTGTTGGGCGATGTAGGGACCCGAAGCTAGTCTTTCTACGCATCCACGCTTACCGCACAAACAAACAGGACCAGTCGGATCGACGACTACATGTCCGATCTCCCCTGCCATTCCTTCTATTCCCCGCCAAGGGCGATCGTTGAGAATCCAGCCTCCACCTACACCCGTGCTGACAGTAATATAGAGCAAACTGTTATAACCCATCCCCGCACCATAGCGATGTTCGCCCAAAGCTGCAACATTAGCATCGTTGTCCACACTGGCAGGAGCGCCAAATTCTCGCTCTAGGATCTCCTGTAAAGGTATATTCTCCCATCCGCTGACGTGGTGCGACAGTCTGACTTTACCGCTTGCAGCATCCACAGGTCCACCAAAGCTGACACCGATTGCCCTTGGTTCCCTACCTGCTAACAGTTCCCGTGCCAGACCCAACATTATCTCTAGATCGAATTGAGCATGAGGATTTGGCGGTGAAAAAACCCTTTTGTCACTCAACTGGTGTTTTTCTCCTGAAGCTACCACCGCTGCCGCGTGTTTAGTTCCACCAAAATCTAGCGCCAGAATTAGATTCATTGAGTGGTAATTGGTAGTTGGTAGTTGGTGATTGGTGAATTCTTCTCTGTCCCTCTGCTCCCTTGTCCTCCCTACTCCCTGCTCCCAGCTCGTCCCTGCTCCCTCTTCAGCGTTTCAATCTCAGCGGAACTGTCATCTTTGAGCCAAGCAATTTGTTGGATGCGGCGCTGGCGGGCGTAGGTGCGGATTTCCTCTGGTTGGCGATCGCCTAAGTCCATTTCGACTCGCAACCCAGGAGTACAGCGTAACTTTTCTGCATGGGCAAAAGCAGCCGCGTAAGCTGCTGGCGATCGAGCGACAACGAGCCAATCACTGGCGGGTGTGGCTTGCGGTAAGCGATCGGCAGACAGTAAGGCTTGTTGTAAATCTTCCGTGTTGAGGACAAAGCCAACCCCCGGAATCGTTTTACCTTGGGGATGATACAGTCCCAAAAGTTGGTCGTAACGACCTCCTTGCCCTAAAATTTGCGGTTGAGCTGTTGTATCGCCAATAACTGCATTGCCGATAACTTCAAACACGATCCCCGTGTAATAGTCAAAGGTGCGAATCATGCTCAAATCTAGAATGATTGGAAAGTTTTGCGAGTTTTGGTTTGAGTCTACACTAAAGCATCGATCCAAAATCTCAACTAGCGATTTGAGTCGGTGTAAAGCTGCTTGTTGTGGTGCATCTAAACTTAATTTTGTAACTTTTTGCAATACATCTGCGGGATGTCCGCGCAAATCGAGCATCATTAAAGCTCTAGCTCGTAGATCTTCGCTTAAAGGTAGAGTTTCGAGCGTGACGCGATCGAGGTGAGCGATCGCCTGTCGAACGCGATCGCGCCCAGATGCGGGGAAAGAAGCTAATAATGATTGGGTAATTTCCGCTTCGCCCAGAATCAGTTGCCAGTTGTATAAGCCCAATTCATTCAAGCACTCAGCCAGCAGTAATAACACCTCAGCGTCAGCTAGCAATCCTTCGCTACCTAGCAACTCTACCCCAGTTTGATAAAACTCCAACTGGCGATTGTGGCTGCTATCTGGCGTACGGCAAAAGACGTTAGCGTTGTAGTAGAGGCGTTGCGGAAAGGTCGCTCCTGCCATCCGAGTTACAGCAGTGCGAGCGATCGAGGCTGTCAATTCTGGACGCAACCCCAATTCTTCCTCGCGATCCTGAACTTGGATCACCGTCGATCGCTGAATTGCTCCTCCAGCCATCAGCGTATCTAACCGTTCGAGAGTTGAAGTAATGATGCGGTGATAGCCCCAACGATGAAATACCTGCTGTAACCGTTCTTCGACCCAGTGTTTCTGAGCCACATCTAAGGGTAATAAATCTCTTGCTCCCGCAGGCGATTGGTAGACCATTGATTTTTGTTTATTTTTTCTTGCCTCCAAATAGACCGCCAAACATTCCCCCACTTCCAGATGGTTCTGATGGTTTTTTCGACGCAGTTTTAGATGCAGTTTTATCAGAACTGGCTGTTTGAGTGCCAGCTTTACTTGCTAGCCGATCTAACAGTTGTTTTCCTTCTAGGGCGATCGGGTCTTTAGGGTCTAATTGTAGGGCTTTGTTAATATGTACCTTAGCCATAGTAGCCTGATTCTGCTTCAAATAAACTGTGCCAATTAAGCTATGACAGCGACTATTATTTGGCTCTAGTTTCAGCGCGTCTTTTAGTTCTACACTTGCTGGGGCGAAGAGATTCTTTTCCATCAAAGACTGGGCGCGACGAAGATAAGGTTCGGCTGGCGATGGAGGTGACTCTGGCTCAGTTGGGGGAGGCGAAGATGCTGCCGATCGAGAATTTTGGCTGGGAACCACAGATGGCGCAGTCGTTCTAGCAACCATAAATCCAGTACCACCTTTACGCCCTAAGTAGACTAGGTTTAATTCGCTGATTTGACTAATTGTAGGGATAATTCTTTCAAGAGATTCATACTGTTGTTTTGTCACTTGGGCGATCGCTTTTTGATATACCCGATCGAGATCCGTGCTGTGTTGTAGCTGGATCGATTGTTCGTTTTTGAGCGAAACGCTAGCCATATCCTGAGCTAACCGCTTGCCCATCTCCCGCAGCGTCACCATGTATTCAACACGGCTATAATCCTGGGATAATTTTTTATAAGCTGGATTGACAAGTTTGGACAGAATATAATTTGCCGCTTGTTTATCTGAACTACTTTTAGCCGTGCAAGTGTCGGGATGCAAGCAGCGAGCAATAATCAGATAGCGTTTGCGAATTTCTTTAAAGTCGGCATCAATTGGAACGCCCAAAATTGCATGGCAATCTGTGAAGTCAAATAAAAATAATCCGCCATCAATCTTAAAAGACATATGTTTTTGTCTCACCTCTGCCTATTGCACGACCGCTGGAATGTGGTATCAGCGTGGCTTGGTTGTCACCACCAATCTAATAATTCCCAGATTGTGGCTAGGGATCATAATGACTCCAAGTTGATAGTGGTGGCACTTGAAGTAATTCTTGGCTGAGACTTGAATGAATTAGTCCATTCGTGGCTAAAATTCTGCCAGTTGCTAGGTCGATTGGGCTACCATCATAGGCACTGACTTGACCCCCTGCTGCTTTGAGAATGGCAATTCCAGCAGCAATATCCCATAGAGAAATTCCCCGTTCCCAGTAGCCATCAACGCGCCCGCTGGCAACATAAGCTAAATCTAAAGCTGCTGCGCCACTGCGCCTGACTCCTTGAGTCAAATGAGTCAAATGACAGAATTCGGCATAGTTATTATCGGCTGTTTCGCGGCGATCGTAGGCGAAACCAGTTACCAGAAGACACTTACTCAGTTCGGCTGTGGTTGAAACACCGATCGGGTTGCGGTTACAGGTCGCGATCGCCCCCTTTGCCCCTCGGAACAATTCATCACGATAAGGATCGAAAATGACTCCAACCTGTGGAACTCCAGCCACTAATAACCCAATTGACACGGCGAAACAAGGATATTGATGCGCGAAATTTGTCGTTCCATCTAAAGGATCGATCGCCCAACAAAATTCACTGTCTGCATTCCCCAGCTTGCCCGATTCTTCCGCTAGAATGGCATGGTCGGGAAAATGCCGCTGTAAGACTTCTAAAACTACCACTTCCGATGCTCGATCGGCAGCAGTTACTAAATCTCCACCCCGTCCTTTTTCTCTAACTTCTTCTAACTTACCTAAATAGCTCAGCAAAACCGCACCCGCAGCTAAGGCGGCTTCTGTAGCAACATCTAGGAAGATTTGGAGTTGTCGATCGTTTGTCATTTGTATTTATTCCCCCTGTCCCCCCTGTCCCCCTTGTCCCCACTCTCGACTCCCAACTCCCGCCATTTGCCGAAATTCAGTCGGGGTTTGCCGCATTGGTTGTTTCACATCCCACACGCCACGCCCCATGATTCTTGCCCAGGCTTGTGCTTCTTCCAAGCGCTCGTCATACTTACGATCGCGCGATCGCCCATCCCACAAAACATATCCCTCTTTCAGTAGTTGCTCGTTCAACAATTTGCCATTTTGCCACACATAAGCCCACTGTCGCCCAAATTTATCTGGCTGTCCGTCAAGTTCTAAGGTAACTGTCTTGCCGTTGACCGTTGCTTCTAGCTGCTGTTTAGCTGCGTGTCCCCAAGGCTGTTGCTGGATATCTGGGGCTTCAATTCCCGTAAGTCTCACTTTGAAAGCCTTCCCTCTACTTATGGCTTCTAGAGTTTGTCCGCTGACTACACGCACAACTTGCGCTTGCATTCCGTTATCGATCGCACGAAACTGACAACCCTGAATAAACAAGAGTGGGAGAAAGACAAGGGAGACAAGGAAGCAGGGGAGCAGAGGAGGACACTTGCGTGGGCGGGTTTCCCGACTTGAGCAAAGTGTCCGTAGGGCAGAGGAGCAGAGGAAGCAATTAAATTCACGCACCACGCACCACGTACCACGCGCCACTAATGACCAATGACCAATGACCAATGACCAGATACTATTCTTCATCCAAAGGTAATCCCGACCTAACTCTACCTTTGGCAAAATAACGCCCAAATTGTAGTTCGTAAACTTCATCTTCGTCTTGGGTTTCTACTTCCATGTCAGAACGGGCATAACTAACACATAACAGAGCATAACCGCGATCGCGTAATTCTGGTGAGAGTCCCATTGCCTCTGGCTGATACACTTCTCCCGATAACACTCTGACAGCGCAAGTCGTACAAGCACCATTACGGCAAGAAAATGGTAATTCTACCCCTTGTTGTTCTGCCGAGCGCAAAATGTATTGATCTGTGGGGACTTCGACAGTATGAATTGTACCGTTGGCGCGATCGTGTATCCGAATTGTATGTGTCATAAACAATGTTGAATTTTAGATTTTGGAGCCACTGCCTTGCGCGGGTTTCATCTGCTAAAGCGAGTGACGCGATTTTAGATTGGTTTGAAAATATTCTTTTCTATTGTATGATGGGAGATCGCGACACCTGGAGAGGTGGCCGAGTGGTTGAAGGCGCAGCACTGGAAATGCTGTTTGGGGGCAACTTCAACGTGGGTTCGAATCCCACCCTCTCCGTTGAAATTTCATACCTCGATTAAAAGTAGGGGCGCACAACTGTGCGCCCCTACTAATTTACGTTCCACTAGAATTAATCTGTGGTATTACCGCATCAGCCTAGCTGACAACGCCCATTTCTTGTTGTGCTTTGGCTTTAGCAGCTTTGAAGTCGCTAGCCATTTGCTCGCTTTGGTCGCTGCTGAGGTTGTTGCGAATTGCGGTAAACATGTCGAACTCTTCTTGACGAATGTGATCGCCAACAGCATTCATCAGTTGCTTAACTTTATCTTTGAACTGCGAATTAGAAGGATCGATCGCTTTAATCTCATCTAATTTGGTTCTAAATTCAGCTTGCTCGCTGTAGAGTTCTTGAACTTTGTCTTCTGGATAGAAAGCACGCACCCTAGGATAGACCACTTCCTCTTCGGCGATCGAATGAGCCAACAGATCTTTGTAGATTTGACCGAAGTACTCTTGGATCTTCTGAGGATTGTCACTCTGCAACAACTCGGTGAACAGTGTATTCACTTTGCTGTGATCTGCACGAATCAGATCTTGGACGTTCATATCCTTCTTATCAGAAGTTTGGGTAACGGCACTACCGACTACGCCAGAGAAAGCAGCAACCGCGTCTTGTACGCGCGCCCACAGCCCTTGGTCTGCATCCTTGCCAGTCAGCTCGCGAGTCCCAACTTGCTCTAAGATCCCTTTGAGTTGTTCTTGGTGCGCTCTGTTTTCAAAGTTCACTGTATTCAAAGGACCAAACGCTATATCAACATCTGCACCTACGACTTGAGCAGCTTTGTGCAACATGATACCAGTCATTGCTTGTCCGTGTTTGAGCAGTTCGTGCTGAGCGAACTTGTCATACAAAGACAATTCAGACCCTTGCATCATTTGCTTGGTCTTTTCGATTATCTCTTGTGTAACCTTTCTGGATTCTCCCTGAATGCCATATTGCACGATGACAGTCTCAATAACGCCCAAGTTCTTGCGATCGGAATCGAGCATTTCTTGAAGGCGCTTTTGAATTTCCGAATCGTTGATTTGTCCTAGCAGTGTTTCTTCGTTAGAAATTATTAACTCTTGTAGAGCTTTCACGTCAGCTAGTTTAACCGCAATAGCAGAACGCTTAGTATCGTCTAAGGTTACGACCATCTTTTCCAGTTCCTCTCAATATTTTTGTATGTATCGGCTACATCTTATAGGTTGTCACGCAGATTGCCCAATTCCATCTTTCTTTTGATGGATCGGTAGCATAGTTAGAAAAAACCAGTCAAAAGGTGGAAGAAGGCTCAGAGATAGCTAATTAATTCAGCTTATATGTGATATGTCTTGTCAGGCTTTCTGAAGTGAAAAAAATTAAAATTTGTTTAAGGAAGATTTGTCTATTGGCTAAAAATCTGCTGATGCCTTGATGTAGGTTGACTCAACGTAGAATCTCCTCCACCACAAGACAGATACACAACGTTTGACAAATCGTTAGATTGACTCAAGAGGAGCAAACTAAGGGTATGAGATTCGGATGTCAGAACAACAAGGATTGGGAGAACAAGCGCTGAATAAAGCAGTAGAAATAGGGCTGTCTAGTCAACTCGATGAAGTAGAAAAGTTAGATGTAGACATTAAAACAGATCCGCTCAAAGCATTGCAAGGACAAGTAGACACGGTGGCGATCGCTAGTGAAGGAATGGTGATGCAAAAAGACCTGCGAGTAGAAAAGATGGATATGCAGGTGGATAGCGTTGCCATAAACCCCCTCAGCGCGGCAATGGGTAAAATCGAACTTACTCAACCAACCCAAGGTAAGGCTCGCGTGGTTTTAACAGCAGCAGACATCAATCGTGCTTTCAACTCCGAGTACATCCGTCAGCAACTGCAAGCCACAAAAATTGAGATTAACGGGCAACAGATGACCGTAGTTCCCCAGCAGGTAGATTTCCAACTACCAGGTGAAGGAAAGGTGTCCTTGAATGCTAACGTTCGTTTGCAGGAAACTAACGAAACAAAGCAAGTAGCTTTTACTGCCGTACCGGAAGTTGCATCTGGAGGGCAAACTGTTACTTTGAAAGACGTGCAATATGGAGACGAACAAGCACAATCTCCAGAGTTAACTAGGGCTTTAGTAGATGCAACCAGTGAAATTTTGAATCTGAGCAACTTTGACCTCGAAGGGATCTCTCTCCGTATCAAAAATTTACAGATCGAAGCAGGAAAGATCGCCCTAATAGCAGAGGCTAATGTTACGCAAATTCCATCAGCATAACCTGTAATTCGAGGTATTAGGGGTTAGCACTAACCCCTCAACCCCTAAACGCCAGTTGCTATAGCGGGGTAACTCCCGCAATGCACTCGCTCCCCATAACCACTCACTCCTATGGACACACAACAAAAAACAGGAACGCCACCATATCCTGACATTCCTGCCCTGATTGAGAATGACGAGCGCGAATACCGCGATCCTGGTATACCTAGTACAGTGGCAGTGTTGGGTCATCCGATCCACCCATTGCTTGTGACCTTACCGATCGCTTTTCTCTTGGCATTGGCTGTCACTGATGCCGTCTATTGGTTGAATAAAGACCCTTTCTGGGCAAGAGCATCTTTTTGGTTAGTAGTGGCTGGGTTCACCACGACTTTACCAGCAGCCCTGACAGGTTTGATGGACTTCTTGAGAATCGATCGCGTGCGTAAGCGTACTGCTGGTTTGGCGCATTTGGTTCTCAACATTACTATTATTGTCTTGACGGGTATTAATCTCTTACTCCGGCTTAACAATGTAGTAGGGGCTATTTTGCCTACAGGCTTGACACTTTCACTCATTACTGCAACACTTTTAGGACTGTCCGGCTGGTATGGCGCAGAGCTAATCTATCGACATAAAATTGCTGTAATTGGCAACAGTAGCCGTTCGGAACCATAGTTAGCAAATATCTATTCTTGAGGTAAGCTAATATTTGCGATCGCCGCTTACCTTTAGTTTTGAGTCCATGTTACCGAACTCTACTCAAACCACATACATAACTATTTCAATGCTCGTCGTTTCTACGATGGGCTTTCTTTTATTGTGACCTCCTTCTCTGTTGCAAAAGAGCTGCTCTACTCTCTTAGAGCAGGCATGACTCGGCTCCATCTTTTCTTGGTGGAACTTTCCCCAGTATATATTAGGCTGTTTTTTAGGATGGTTGTGGTTGCGGCAATTAGAGGTGAGAGAAAATGCAAAAAAGAGTTAAAGTCAAACCAAATTCCAAGCAACAAGCGATCGCAGAAGAAGCTGACGGCAGTTTAACCGTTCATTTAAAATCTTTACCTGTAGATGGCAAAGCTAACCAAGAATTAATTCAACTATTAGCTAAAAAATTTAAAATTCCAAAAACTCGAATTAAAATTAAATCTGGCTTGACATACCGTCAAAAATTAATTGAAATTGACTTGAATTGAAATATTTAAAAGCATAATAAAAAATATTCATACACATGCAGAGATAGGTTCGTCGAAAATCTATATTTCTAATTGAAGAACTCAACAAACAGAATTAAAAAAAATAATTGTGCAGTCAGTATAGTCACCTTCCACCAAACAGCAAAATTAGGCGATCGCTGACAACTAACAACTGATAACTGTACGGGCGGGTTTAGCAAATAGATGAACAGCCTTAGCGAGTAAATCTGCGCTTCATACCTACCCCTACAATAACTGATAACTGTATTCCGTAAGATCGCGTAATCATCCTAATATTACAGAAAATTAATAGAAAAATCAGTGAATTCAAGGATGCTCGCCTAACTGACGCACAGTTAAATATAAAAGTTAAATATGTAAAACAGGGAACTTTGTAGGCTTTAACGCTATAAAAAGTTAGCCTCGCGCTAGAAACTACACGGAAGAATCACCCGATTTTTCATGCATAGGAGTATTTTTTAAATGGTTATCTCGTCTGACAATTTGCTCTTTTCTACTCACTCAAAACCAGGTACGCAAGCAGAATATTCCTTAAAGAAGAAGTATCCCCAGAAGCACAACCATTACAGCTTTGATGACTACTTCCAATTTCAACCGAACACGGGCATTGTCACCGATTGGCACGACCAGCGCCATCTATTTGCCACAGAAGACTTCATCGTAGGATTAATTGAGGGATTGGAAGAAGAAGTCGGTAGCGCTTCTACAGTCTTGATGTACAACATTGGCTTCGAGTGGGGAACTAGGGATGCCAAATTCTTTCAACAGTGGTTTGAGCAGGAATATGGCAAGAACGTCAAAGAAGTCAATTCCCTGTACATGCTAGAAGCATGGTGGTGGCCCTTCACCGCCCAAGGCTGGGGTAACTGGGAAGTCGATATGAGCGACCATAAAAACGGGTTCATGTTCGTCAACATTTTCGATTCTGCCGTAGCTAGAACGTTGGGCGATGTTGGTAAACCAGTTTGTCATATCTATGCGGGATTATTTGCTGGATTCTTCAGCGATCTCGTTAAAAAAACCTTGAGTTGCATTGAAATTCAGTGCTACTCAATGGGAGAAACATACTGTAAATTCCTCTTGGGTACAAAAGACCGAATTGATGCTGCTGCCTTCTGGCACAACGAGGGTGCTACAGCTCGCGATATTGAAAAGCGGCTGCGTCATGGAGAACGGTTAGGATGAGGAATCGAAATGCTTTGCTGTGCCAATCGGTGCAGCAATTTTTGCACTCTTGTAACTGGGACGGACAAGAGCTAGAGGATGCCGATTACCCGCAACATCAACTCAGCGAGGAATTCCTCTCTTCTTGGGAATGTCTGACAGTTCAACAATTCTTGCGGCTTTGCGGTTGGGAAGGAGGACAACAGCCTGCCAAGAGCGATGCGCCGATTCCATCGCCACTACAAAATCAATCGCCGCTACAGCATTTTACTCCCATCGCCAATCCTCATGCAGCTTGGTTGCGGCTTTCCGTCAAAAAATTCTTCAGCCATTGCAATTGGCAAGGGCGACCAGTTGAGGATGTTACTAACCAGAGCAGGGATTAGTTAACATAAAAAAGTAGCTAAGTCTGGAGTGTGCCATGAAACTCAAAGACGCTCGCCATATGTCAGCCTCTGCCCAAGAAGCACTGCGGTATCGAGTCGTAAATGCAATTGAAAATGGCATGAGCAAATCAGAGGCATCTCGTGTGTTTAAGGTGTCGCGAACCGCAATACACAATTGGACAAAAGCTACAGCAACAGAGGGAGCAAAAGCATTAAAAGCAAAAAAGCGGGGTCCGCGCTCTAGTTCGCGACTGCTTCCGCATCAAGCAGCAACAGCGGTACGGCTAATGGAGTTACAGTGTCCAGAGCAATTA